>NZ_JAXKVW010000012.1 GCF_036172515.1 Flexistipes sp. | reverse complement strand
TCTTACTGCAGATTCTTTAAATTCTGCAGTATAACTCCTGCGTCTCGATGTCATTTTGCACCTCTCTCTTATTTGTATAATAGGTGCTTAATTTTTTGTCCATTATTTTTGTACCACATCAATGCAGCAAGAAAACCTTCAGGAGTTGGCAATAGAAATGGACCAGGATAGAGATAGAGACAGGGACAGAGACATCGATAAAGATAGGGATCAGAAACAGGATAGGGATAGGGACATGGATAAAGATCAGGATAGGGACATGGATAAAGATCAGGATATGGATCAGGATCAGGATCAAGATCAAGACAGGGATCAAACCAGAGAGAGAGATCAACTGGCCATGGAAATAACAGAAACAGCAAGAGTTATGAGCAAACTTGGAGTCCAATCTGATGTAACAACTGATGTACTGGGAAATGCAATAAGAAATCACTTCACACACCAAGAAATGAAACAGATGAGACAAGCTTTTATGAATAACTTTTCACATATGCATGCAAACAGGTATGCTAACATGGTCTCAAAAAATATTGCTTCCGGCAAAAGAGGGGCTGATGCTGCTCAAGGTTTTGGAGAAAGCTCCCCCGGTGGAAAATCCGGCACAAGTACAGACGGTGGCATGAACGGTAGCGGCATGGGAGGCAATGGTTCCGGTGGCTCAGATGGCTCTGGTGGCAATAGCGGCAGCGGTGGAGGCCGCAAATAATTAAATAACTGAACCGGCATAGCTATACCACACTCCGCCCAGAGGTACCGAGCACATAAGAGTTTATGTGCTCGGTTGTGGCAATCTCAAAACAATATAAAAAGAGAGATTGCTTCGTCGTTATCACTCCTCGCCCTGTTAAATGCCACAGGCAATCAGCGAAGCTGATATTTAACAGGGTGAACAAAGACTTGTAATATGTGCAAATGCGAAACTTCAAAAGTTATTTAAAAAGGTCTGTACTCAAATATCTCTCTCCGGTATCACAAACGATAAACACAATATTTTTATCCCTGAATTCATCAAGTTTCGCAAGCCTGTATGCAGCTGCAAAATTTGCACCGCTGGAAATACCCGAAATAATTCCTTCTCTTCTAAACATTTCCTTTGAAAAATCGATAGCCTCTTCATTTTCCACCGTTTCCACTTTATCAACCACTGACAAATCGAGGTTCTTAGGAATAAACCCGGCTCCGATTCCCTGAATTTTATGAGGTGCCGGCGTAAAACTTTCATTATTGATGTGTTTTGTTATGGCAGGACTTTCCGACGGCTCAACAGCCACAGATGTCAGTGTGCGGGACAATACACTTTTAAGGAATCTGGAAACACCTGTAATGGTGCCGCCTGTACCGACGCCTGCAACAAAAACATCAACTTCACCGCTCAAATCTCTGTAAATTTCCGGTCCCGTTGTTGCTTCATGAATTTTTGGATTGGCAGGATTGTCAAACTGCCCCGGTATAAAAAACTTATCCGGGTTCTCTTTTGCCATCTCATCCACCTTGTCAATTGCTCCTTTCATACCCTTTTCTGCGGGGGTAAGAACAAGTTCTGCACCAAGCATCTGCATCATCGATCTTCTCTCAACACTCATAGATTCCGGCATTGCAAGGGAAACCTTAAATCCCATGGAAGCCCCCACCATTGCCAGAGCAATCCCCGTATTGCCGCTTGTGGGCTCAATAATAGTCATCCGTTCTTTTAACACGCCCCGCTCCACAGCATCTTTAAGCATGGAGTAAGCTATCCTGTCTTTAACGGAAAATGCCGGATTTCTGCTTTCCATTTTGGCAAACAATCTGCCTTTGAGATCTTTGTTAAAATGGGAGAGTTCAACTATTGGGGTTGCACCTATGCTGTTGTAATAATTTTTAAAAAAGTTTCTCATAATACGCCTCCCGGCTGTCAGATATTATTTAAAGCCTGATCAAGGTCCTGCATTATATCATCAACATGCTCTATACCAACGGAAAGTCTTATAAAATCATCACTTACTCCCGATTTTTCACGCTCCTCAGAGCTGAGCTGCTGATGAGTGGTACTTGCAGGATGAATCACAAGCGTTCTCGCATCACCTATGTTTGCCAGATGAGATATCATCTTGACTGATTCTATAAACTTAGCACCGGCTTCAAAGCCGCCCTTGACTCCGAAACCTATTATACCGCCGTAATTACCTTTCAGCAGTTTTTTAGCCGTTTCATGGTTCCTGTGAGATTCAAGACCTGGATAATTTACCCAATTGACTTTCGGATGCTTCTCAAGAAATTCTGCAATCCTCTGAGCATTTTCACAGTGCTGCTTAATTCTGAGAGGAAGTGTTTCCAGCCCCTCAATAATCATAAACGCATTAAAAGGAGATATACATGCACCCATATCTCTCAGCAGTTGGAGTCTCATCTTAATAACAAATGCAATTCCTCTAACAACGGCACTTTCATGATTTCCAAAAGTTTCCCAGTATTTTACACCATGATAAGAAGGGTCGGGCTCTGTCAGGCCGGGAAATTTACCGTTGTCCCAGTTAAAATCACCTTTTTCCACGACAGCGCCGCCCACACTTGTTCCGTTGCCGGAAGCGTACTTGGTAAGAGAGTAAACAACAATATCAGCTCCATAGTCAAACGGATTAAAAATATACGGCGTTACTGTGTTATCGATAATCAGCGGAACACCAAGGTTATGTGCATGTTCGGCAATTTTGGGAATATCGTCAACATTGTTACCGGGATTGCCTATGGACTCTGTATAGAATGCTTTCGTATTCTCATCTGCAGCATTTTTAAAATTATCCGGATCAGAAGGATCCACAAATCTCACTTCAATTCCCATTTTCTTAAGTGTATATTTATAAAGTGTCGTAGTGCCTCCATACAGATAAGTTGAGCTGACTATATTGTCCCCGGCGGAAGCGATGTTCAAAACACTGTAAGTGATTGCTGCCTGACCGGAAGAAACCGCCAGAGCCCCTGTACCTCCGTGTAACGCAGCAAGCCTTTTCTCCAATACATCCTGAGTCGGGTTCATAATACGAGAATAAATATTCCCGAACTCTTTTAAATCAAAAAGATTAGCGGCATGCTCAACAGACTTAAACAAATAAGATGTGGTCTGATAGATAGGCACCGCCCTTGCCCCTGTGGAATCGGGCTCATACCCGTGATGCAAAAGTAAACTTTCAATATTTTTCATTTCTGCCTCCCAAAAAGTGGATTATTTAAGATATTGCCCAAAAATGCATATTTAATTTTAAGATACATAATTAAAAACATAAAGCAACATCCGTCTTTATAGCTGTATATTACACAAGATAAATGCAATGTCAATAAAAAACATGATATTTATGATATTTACCCAATTTCTTGATAGCTGAGTGGTTGATTAGTTGAGTGGTTGAGTGGTTGAGTGATTGAGTTGTTAATTGGTAAATAACCAGAATTAAAAGTTAGAGAAAAAAGGAAAAAACAAAAATCAGTATAGAGATATTAATAAGGGTGAATTTTATCCCTGCCTTATTTTTCAGAAAAGTCATTATCATTATAATTATTATTGTCTCAATTAATATTACAGCAATTTTCAGATAGCCGCTCTGCAGCAGTAACGCTATTGCAAAGATAAGAGCAAATAAATAGCAAAGAAGCCATACTGAAAGAATCTTATAATAATTACGATATCCCAGCTCATTAATAATTATTTTGATACCTGCATTTTTGTATTCATCCCTGTATTTTTCGGTAAGAAACAGAAAATGCGGCACCTGCCACAGATAAAATATTGCCGCAATCAAAATTATTCTGTTCAAAGAACCTGGGTTATGATAGATCCCCCACCCGATAACCGGAGGTATAGCCCCGCACAAGGATCCTGCAAGTAAAGCATAAGAGTATTTCCGCTTTAAAGGCGTATAAATAATGTTATATATCACCAAATTTATGACAAGTAAAAGTGCAACCAAATAATGTCCTGTCAGTAAAGGGATGAGAAGCGATAAACCTATCAATAATAATCCAAGAGCAAGCGCCTTTGAAGGGCTTATCATGCCGGTTACAACTGGACGGTTCATCGTTCGTGGCATCAACTTGTCTGTATCCCGTTCCTGAACCTGATTTATAGCAGAATTGCCGAAAGAGTGCAGAAGAACTGCGAAAATAACGGAAAATACTTCGGACTTAAATGAGCCGCCGCTGAGATAAAATCCGAAATAAGCGGAAAGAACCACCATCAGGGAAATATTTATCCTGAACAGTTTCAGCATTCAACTATTTTTTGCCCGCATTTTTTATATACTCAACGAGGGCATCTAATTCTTCCTTACTTAGATCGTTATATGAAGGCATCATAGGGTCAAACCCTGCAACAATATCTTTACCTGGCTGCTGTATAGAATCCCTTAGATATTGTTCATCCACAATTGTTTCTATCTTCTTGCCGTTTCTTATAACACTCTCTTTGGATTTATACATCCTCTTAAATGACGGGCCTACGGTCACAGTCCCGTCTGTCGAATGGCATCCGAAACACCCTGAATCTTCAGCAACTTTCTTGCCGTCTATTTTGCTCTCTGAAATTTTCTCACCTGCAAAGAGGCTGAGCATCATCTCCAAATCTTTTTCAGATATATCATTTTTATACGAGGACATAATAGCATCAAAGCCTTTAACAACTTTCTTAGATGGATTTAATATCGATTCTCTCAAATAGTCTTTATCGGCTGTCACCGTTTTTTCTTTACCGTTTTCAATGACCGTAACTTCTTTTTTATAAATATCTTTCAATGTAGGTCCTACCAGCACTGTTCCATCGAGTGAATGACAATCCGTACAGTTATACTTTTTCAATAATTGCGGCAAAGTCACGGCCGATTCTTTCTCACTGATCCTCTTATTTATAAATTTTTCATATTTTTCACTGCTTACAACATGAATTTTCGACATCATATTGGAGTGTCCTACGCCGCAGTATTCGGCACAATACACATCAAATACGCCCTTTTCAGATGGATTGAACCACGTATAAGTATTCATACCGGGAACGGCATCCACCTTAATACGGTACGCAGGAGCATAAAAGCTGTGGATGACATCTTTGGAAGTAATATTCAATTTTACAGGCTTGCCCACAGGGACATACAGTTCATCGGCGGAAAATCCTTCCGGATACGTAAACTTCCACGACCACATTCTCGCTTCAACATTTATATTCATAGCGCTTTCCGGAGCAGAACGAAGCGCAGTAAAGCTGTCCCACCCAACTAAAAACATGCTTATCGCTATGAGCGTGGGAATAACCGTCCACAATGTTTCAGCCAAAAGACTGCCCTTAATATCCGCAGGCTCCGGATTCCGTTTATGATTGTATTTGTAAAGAAAATATAACATAGTCAAAACTATGCCTATCAGAATCAGAATGGAAATACCTATTATGTAATAAAAAGCGATATCAACTTTCTGAACGGAATCCAGCTGTGGATACATTACAAACTCCTGATATTTTTAATTTGCCCTGAATGCCACATCAAAAAAAGTAAAACCTATAAATATTGCAAGAATAACAAAAGCCAGTAAAACCATTATCTTAAATAAACCGCCTTCATATTTTAAATGCATGAAGAAAAAAACCACTAAGGAAGCTTTGGCCGTAGCAATTAAAAGTGCAACTACCACATTAAAATAACCCAGATCAATATTTCCGGCCAGAACTGTCACACCTGTAAGCACAAAAAGTGCAATCAGCACTTTAAACAATACATTAAACTCTACAATATGTTTTTCTTCAGCATGCATACCGATCTCCTACACAACAAGATAAAACAACGGAAACAGATAAATCCAGATCATATCCACCAGGTGCCAGTAAAGCCCCGTATTCTCCACTGCCACAAAATCCGAACTTGTCACCCTGTTTTTAGCGACAAGTACCAAAACAACAAAGATAATAAGCGCTCCTATTAAAACATGCAGCCCGTGCAGACCTGTCATTATATAATACAGTCCGAAGAAAATTATCTCACCTTTGGGTCTTTCAAGAAGTGTGGGGGAATCCGGATAGATGCCATGGTGTATTTTTGCTCCCCATTCGAAATATTTATTCACAAGGAAAACACATGCTAAAACCATTGTAATAATCAGGAGAACCATGCAAAGTTTTTTATTCTCTTTTTGCAAAGCCGTTATGGACAAAGCCATAGAAAAACTGCTTGTAAGCAGAACAAGAGTATTTGCCGTGCCGAAATATACATTCAGCTCCTGACCCGCCAAATGGAACTCGTCCGGGTATCTGTGCAGATAAACGCTGTAAAGCACAAAAAGACCGCCAAAAAGGAGAATCTCCGTAAAAAGGAAAAGCCACATGCCGATTTTGGCACCAATATAATCCTTATTGATATTGTGCGTCATCTTCTATCCCTTTGTACTCGTATGGTCCCCTTGTAAGCTCGGGCTCCTCAATAAAATTGAGTTTGGGAGGAGGACTAAGTGTTGTCCACTCAAGAGTGGCGGCGTTCCATGGGTTTTTGCCCGCGGGTTCTCCATTTTTAATCCCTCTGTAAAGGTTATAAAACATTAGAATCAAACCGACTGCCACAATCCACGAACCTACTGTGGATACAACATGCCCCAGCTGATATTCAGGCAGATAATCAAAATATCTTCTGGGCATACCCATAATTCCCAAAACAAGCATAGGAAAATAGAGCACATTAAAACCTATAAAAAGTATCCCCCAAGCTGTTGTGGCCACCCTTTTGTTGTACATTTTTCCATAAATTTTGGGAAACCAGTAGTGAAGACCGCCGAACATACCGAAAACGGTCCCGCCGAATATTGTGTAGTGAAAATGCCCCACCACGAAATATGTATCGTGCACATGGATATCAGTACCGGCAGCCCCGACTACAAGACCTGTGAGTCCGCCTATTGAGAACAGAAAAATAAAAGCAAGAGCGTACAACAGAGGTGGTTCCAGAACTATAGAACCTTTATACAGAGTGGCTACCCAGTTAAAAACTTTTACAGCAGAAGGTATGGCTACGATAAATGTCAGAAAGGAAAAAATCATTACGGCCGTATCACTCATCCCGCTGGTAAACATGTGATGAGCCCAAACCAGTGAGCCGGCAAAAGCAATACCCAAAGATGAGAGGGCAATGGCCTTATAACCGAAAATATGTTTGCGGGCAAAAACCGGTATTATTTCAGTCACAACACCCATTGCGGGCACAACCATAATATAAACAGCCGGATGTGAATATATCCAGAAAAGATGCTGATACAAAACAGGGTCTCCGCCTTTGGCGGGATCAAAAAGCCCTACCCCCATGGTTCTTTCTATAAATATTAACAGAACGGTTATGCCTAAAATGGGTGTCGCCAGCACCTGAATCCAGCCCGTTGCATAAAGTGCCCAGCCAAACAGAGGGATTTTTGTCCACTTCATGCCTGGTATCCGCATTCTGTGTATCGTTGTAATAAAATTTAATCCTGTCAGGATAGATGAGAAACCAAGGATAAAAACACCGATAACGGCCACATTCACATTTGTTGTGGTATATTCACTGAAAGGCACATAAAATGTCCACCCTGTATCGGGGGCACCCTGCCCTGTGAATAAAGAAATCAGGATAAGAATAAGTCCGATTATATAAAGCCACCATGAAAGCAGATTTATCCTGGGAAAAGCCACATCCTCCGCCCCCAGTTGCATAGGTAAAAACAGATTACCCAGCGAAGCCGGGATACTGGGAATAACAAAAAGGAATATCATTACTACACCGTGAACTGTAAAAAAAGCATTGTATGTTTGCGCACCAACAATTGTGCTGCCCGGAGCAATAAGTTCCAGCCTCATCAGAAGTCCGATGACAACACCCACGGCGAAAAGCGAAAGTACTGAATAGAGATAAAGAAGACCTATACGTTTATGGTCAGTTGTAAAAATCCATGAGAAAATACCTGAGAATCTCCCGTCATCTTCCCAGAATGAAAGTGTTTTTGATTCTGAAGAATTCATCTGTCCCTCTTGCGTCTTTTTTTCTGGCCGCCAAAAGCAATTATCAAAAAAGTAATAACTATAAATATTATAATTATTGTACCCGAAACCCTCATTACGTTAAAAACATACGTTCTTCCCTTGGGATCATAATCAAAGCAGTAGCTCAGTACTCTCTTAACGGAAACCCCTATATTGCCTTTTTGAGCCTCAATAATAGCCATTGTAAGATCGAAAGGGAGCAGCCGTGTTCCGTATAAATAGCGGACAATTTTACCTTCCGTTGAAACGAGAATAAGTGCCACAGGATGTATAAACATATCACTGTTAGGTCTCTTCTTAAAATTAAAGCCGATGGTATTCATTAGTTTATCAATGTTTTTTTTATCGCCAGTTAGAAATTTCCAGGATTTATCACCGAACTTTTCAGGCAGGGCTGCCATATAATTCTTTTTTTCATTTGCAGCTATGGCAGGTGTTTCAGTGTGGTCAAAACTTACGGACAAAACCTGATAATCCTTGCCGGGATTCAGTTTAACCTGAGGAAGGATATTGGTCAGTTTGCTTTGCAGTATATTGCAGACATTAGTGCACTTATAGTAAACAGGAGCTATTACGGTAGGTTTTTGGGACACAAGTTTTTTAATTTCAACTTTTTCACCTTTGGTATTATAAAAATATATTCCTTCCGGTATTATCATTCCCAATTTTTCTTCAACACCCACTTCACTCTCCGAGGGCGTTGTTTTGCTGCTGCTCTCATCAGCACCGAAAGCAGCTGAAACAAGCAATAAAAAAAATAACGTTAAAAATAGTTTTTTTACCATCAAAAACTGGATATCTCTTCAGCAAGTTTTTCAATCTGCTCATCACTCAGAGACTTAACCTGAGACTGCATGATATTTTTTTTAGAGCCGCCGTATGTTCCTTCCTGATAACCATTAAGCTTTTTGATAATATCTTCCTTACTCTGTCCCTTCAAAAGAGGAGATGTACCCAAGGCATGCTTATTGCCTGTACTTCCGTGACAACCGGCGCACCTTTGCTGAAACAGAGAAGCAGCAAATGAGGTTGTTGTGACCGAAATAATAAAAATGCCGATAATTACTGAAACTGATATGATATTTCTCATTATTAGCCTCCGGGATTACTTGTTATAATTAAACATTAACCATGATATCCCGGCTTGTCAATTAAATTTGCTTTTTTGACACCTCTCAAAATTCTCATATAGGTAAATTTTGACAATAAGTTATTACTATAGTCGGATTTTCAGGAACGGAGCAAAACATCTGGCGTTATTTATCCTGATGTTTCTGTTCAAAGCTTTATGAGATCGAAATTTGAAGAACGATTTGCCGTCTATCTAGTTTTCATCCGAAATTTAACAGACCTTGAAACAAGTGATTGAATTTTCGGATGGAAACTATCTAAGTATCATGTACTTTTATAATATATCTTTTTGAGAACTTTGGATGATCAAAAAATCAGTGAATAATAAATAAAATAACCAGCAACAATAATAACAGATAAAAGAACAACCAATTTCCTTACTTTCAGCATATTCAGGCGCATAACCTGACTTATTAATTTATTCTTTACTGGAACATTATATTTCTGAATATAAAAAAACATAAAACTGATCCCTATCACATTAGAGAAAATTCCCATCATCAAAAATGGTACTTCATACTTCGTAAAAAATATCGAAATGCCTGAAACCGCCATAATAGGTATCAGGTTAGCAATATAATGGGTACAGCACAAAGCCATAGTGCCGGAAGAAACACTTCCCGTCGCTACTAAAGCTGAAGCTGGAGCATTATTTTCCTTTAAACTCTTTCTCATAAAAGAAAAAAGTCCCACCTGCAAACCAAAACCTGCTGTTATAGGCAAATAAAAATACCACCTAAACAAAAATCTTTCTGCAGCAGCGTCAAACGAATTCAGCAAAGTTAACAAAATAAGGAACAAGGATAATAATATAATAAAAGATGCAACTCCTATCCAAAAAGGGGTTAATATCTTTTTAATTCCCTTAGCAGAAGTCATTAAAGAGTCCACTCATAAATTCTTTTATTACCATTATCTTTGATAATCAATTCCATTTTATTAATTTCTTTTTCATAGCCGGCAAAAAGAATTTTACCATACCTATGATGACCACCGGGAGCCGAACCTTTCCATTTGACAGGCTTCATAACTTTTTCATTATTTATGACAAGCTCCGATATTTGACTCATATCAAAATCCAATGATCCGGAATGCGTGTTTATAGCTATTTCAAAAACTATCTCCGAAGAAGAGAGATTAACAGGTTTAGCCACAATTGAAATACCGTCGATCTCGTTTACTATAGAATTCAAACTACCTGTTATATTCTTTGTATTTTCTTTAGCATGAGTATAGCTGTATAGTAATGATATTAAAAAAAATACTAACAATACTCCGGAAAAGATTTTTTTAAATTTTTTCATAATTTACTCCTTTTTTCATGTTTTATACCTGTTGTTATATCAACAAATATGCCAATAATTGAAGTAATGCAAACAAAGCGGTATTTAGTTGGTAAAGTTGAAATAATACGAACATAATAAATACTTAAATTAAATTATTGTGCATATTTTACACACCAATTTAGAATATTATCCATTTTCATTAAAAATATTTAATTCAAGTTTCGCACTTACGCTGTTTTCACGTCTTTGTTCACCCTGTTAAATATCAGCTTCGCTGATTGCCTGTGGCATTTAACAGGGCAGGGAGTGAATACGACGAAGCAATATCTCTACTTTTCTTGTTTTGAGATTGCCACAACCCTGTTTCCACAGGGTTCCGCAATGACCGAATTAAGTGCGAAACTTGAAAAATGATATTCATCAAAGAAACAGGGCTACGGTTTCAAAGACCATTTGTTTTTCAGATTTAAAATTTTATTTAGTGCTACTGAGCCAATATTTGCACATTTTAAAAAAACCGGAAGAAAAGTAAGGAAAAACCCTTGATTAATGTGCTTTTTTATATTTTAGAAAGCGGGACGCTATCGATGAAATAGTTTAGATGGTGAAACAGTGAAATAAAGAGGCAGATTCAACGTTCAAAGTTTAATGTTGGTGGATTTATTTTATATTTCACGACCTCTCCATCACGCATCACAAATTACACATTACGCATTGCGGAACTCGTCAACGCGCTTTCAGACTCATCCATTGTGCTCAATGTATAGTTTGTATATCTTTTTTATTTTTAGCTTCAAACATTTATCAGGGTTACTCTAGGTCATCTTTCAATCTTTCGTATTCATCACGGGTAATCTCACTGCGGGCATAGCGCTTGTTTAAAATATCCAGCGCATCCTCTTCATGATGCTTATTCCGGTGGTCACCACGCGACTGTTTTTTGTTTATCATGGTAACTGCAACCCAGATAATTAATCCCATAATCACCAACAAAAAAATCCAGCCAAACCACATACCGTTCATCATAATATTTACTCCTTTTAAAATTCATAACCGTTCAATTACTGACTTTAACTTACCCTGAATCGTTTGAGCCACTTCGCCCAACTGGGAATTATCGATGGCCTGCATGCTCGCCACCGGATCCACTGCGGCAATCTCTACCTTGCCATCATCGGTCTCCTGCACAATCACATTGCAGGGGAGCATAGTTCCTACTTTATCTTCCGTTTGAAAAGCTTTATACGCGAATGACGGATTACAGGCGCCAAGAATTTTGTAGTTGCGAAAATCCACATCCAATTTCTTCTTCAAAGTTTCTTTAACATCGATTTCGGAGAGAATACCGAAACCTTCCTCCTTAAGCCCAGTAATTACTTTTTCTATAGCCTCATCAAAACGCCCATCAAACATTTTTGAAAAATAGTAGCTCATGATTTACTCTCCTTATATATCATTTTTTAACCTTCAGGATTCGGGCGTTGACCGCTACGATTACAGTACTAAGCGACATCAGCACAGCGCCCATAGCCGGATTCAATATGATTCCGTAAACAGAGAGTGCACCGGCCGCCAGCGGAATTGCAAAAGCGTTGTAACCGGTAGCCCAGACCAGATTCTGTACCATTTTGCGATAGGTGGCTTTGGCCAGAGCGATAATATCCACTGCATCTTCGGGATTGCTGCGCACCAAAACAATATCGGCGGTCTCTACCGCAACATCGGTTCCGGCACCGATGGCTATTCCTACATCTGCCTGCGCCAGTGC
The DNA here is from genome assembly GCF_036172515.1 of Flexistipes sp. Taxonomy (NCBI): domain Bacteria; kingdom Pseudomonadati; phylum Deferribacterota; class Deferribacteres; order Deferribacterales; family Flexistipitaceae; genus Flexistipes; species Flexistipes sp. Next base: position 68,814 of record NZ_JAXKVW010000012.1, on the reverse strand, counting down.
AGGGGCGTCATTTACACCGTCACCGGTCATGGCCACAATCAGACCCCTGGACTGCACTTCCTTCACTTTATCCGCTTTCTCATTAGGGAGTACTTCTGCAAAATAATCATCCAGGCCCAATTCTTTTGCCACGTATTCGGCCACCTGCCTGTTATCTCCTGTCAACATCATCGTTTGTATGCCCATTTCTTTTAATCGGGCAATAGCTTTTTTGGACTCGGGACGAATAATATCCGCCAATGCAATGGCGCCCTGCAATTCTCCGTCCACAAGCACAAACACCACTGTCTTGCCTTGTGCATTTAATTTGTCGATCTTGCCGTTTTGTTGAAACTCAATATTGTTCTCCCGCAGATAGCCGGGGCTGACCACCATCACTTCTTTGCCTTCCACTTTACCTTTAGCGCCTTTGCCTGGAATAGATTTAAAATCGGTCACTTTTATTAATTTTTCTACCGAATTCATAATGCCTTTTGCAATGGGATGTTCGGAATTTTGCTCCACGGCTGCGGCATAAGCCAGCAGTTTTGACTCTCCCAACTTGCCGTCCAAAATCACAGTGTCAGTCACTCCAAATTTTCCTTCGGTGAGCGTGCCGGTTTTATCAAAAATAATCGCCTGCAGATTGCGGGACGCTTCAAACGCCGCCCGATCGCGAATCAACAAACCGTTGCGGGCGGATATAGCTGTGGATACCGCCACCACCAGCGGAATAGCAAGTCCCAGGGCATGTGGACAGGTAATAACCATCACCGTTACTGTGCGCTCCAGAGCAAAGGCAAAATCCTGATGCACTATCGCCAGCCAAACAAACATGGTAACCGACCCGGAAACGATTGCAATAATGGTTAACCAGAATGCCGCCCGATTTGCCAAATCCTGAGTTTTGGATTTGCTCTCCTGAGCTTGCTGCACCAAATCAATCACCTGCGAAAGAAATGAATCTTTACCGGTTTTTTCCACAGATATGGTGATGGAACCTTCCCCGTTAATGGAACCGCCTATTACTTTGGTATTCTCTTTTTTGGATACAGGTTTCGATTCACCGGTAATCATCGCTTCATTTACAGATGTTTGACCCTCTAAAACCTTGCCATCGGCAGGAATCTTTTCTCCGGGTTTTATGAGTACCCGGTCGCCGGTGTTCAGTTGATTCAGCGGTACATCCTGCACACTGCCGTCTTCCATCAGCTTATGAGCCTCTGAGGGCATTAACTTTGCAAGTTCCTCCAGAGCGCGGGAAGCACCCATTACCGATTTCATTTCTATCCAGTGCCCCAGCAACATGATGTCGATCAGTGTAGCCAGCTCCCAGAAGAATATCTTGCCGGACACACCGAACACCACCACACTGCTGTAGAAATAAGCCACCGATATTGCCAGGGCAATCAGGGTCATCATCCCGGGATTCTTTTTACTCAGCTCATCGTACAGGCCCTTTAGAAACGGCCAGCCGCCGTAGAAAAAAACGACCGTAGAAAACAGGAAACTGATAAAAAGGTCACCCGTAAAGCGCAAACTTTCTCCCAGTCCCAGAAAATTCTGTATCATCGGTGACAGGATTAGAATCGGTACTGTCAGCGCCAGCGAAATCCAGAAGCGTTTGCGGAAATCGGCAACCATTTGGACATGATGATTGCCATGATCTTCTCCGTGTCCATCATGTTTGTCATGTCCCTGGTGATCGCCATTATTGGAATGAGCATGTTGGCTATGGTTATGTTGGTCAGACATTATATACCTCCTCATCTATACATAAAATTGTACATAAAAGCTTTTTTTCAATTGCTTTATCAGACTAAGCTTTCTGAAGAACTTGCATATTCTAAAAGTGGGGCATTACCTGTCAGATAGAGGGCTTTGAATAGTGTGTTTTTCTCAGTTTTAGGCCAGGGCACTTAATTATTAAGTGTCCTGGTAGTCCCGCATACTTGATAATACTGGCTCTCGGAATAAACTTTGCACCGCTGAAGCCGCGCTTCCTGAATTATTCAAAACTCTTAGATAATGAGTGTCCGGCACAGAACGGAAGCATAATCCCGCCCACAAAAAACGACGATTTTTAAATCATATTCCGTATATCAGCAGGAATAGAGTCCTGCCTCCGAATTTTTTTATTTGATGGTAAAAATTTATCTAAAAGACTTTATGAAATTAACGGCAGACGGGATTCAAAGCCCCGTCTGCCATTTAATGTTGATTTTGCAAACTACGAAACCTTTGAATAAGTACCCCACCCAACCTCCTCTAATTTAGGGGAGGAGCTTTATCTCCCCTCCTATCAAAGAGTTAGGAGGGGATTAAGGGGTGGTAAGATTTATAAGAATACATTATTCAAAGGTTTTACTACTTGATTTGATTCAGATATTCGCTGGTTTTCTGTCTGTTAAACCCGTCAATCCTTTTACCGTTAACAAAAATTGCCGGTGTTCCACTTATATTCAGGCTTTTACCTTTATTTATATTCCATTCTAGATTTTTTTCAGCTTCTTTGCTGCCTACTATTTTCTTGAACTGTTTGCCGTTCTTTGTTTTTTTTGCAAAATAATCGATTATCTCTTCCTCACTTAAATTTTTATAGTCACCTTTTCCAACATAGTGAAATATTTCATCCATTAAATCATATCCCATCTCAGCCGCAGCATAGTGAATTTTGGCAAAAATTTCTGCTTTTTTATGCATACGCAATGGATAATTCAGCACATAAAAAGCATAATTTTCTTCAGGTATATTTTTCAGAATATCATTCATAAAAAAGTGGGCTCTTCTGCAAAAAGGACACTCAAAATCATCCGCCACAACAATTATATTTTCAGCACCTTTTGTTCCTTTGACAAAAACCATCTTTTCAAGATCATCCTGGCTAAAGCTGACTTTATTGATTTCTGCCTTAAAATCCTGCAATATCTTTTTGCCGCTAACCATATCAATAGCTTCCGGGTAAATGTAACTTCCATCCGATAAAACATGCTGCTCTAACACTCTTTTCAAATTATCTCCGGTAATTTTTAATTTTACAAGGTAAACCTCCGATTTTTCCAACTTCTTTATAACCTTAACCTCAACATTTGGGTTCTTTACCCCGTTATTTTTGAAATTCTGTGTGACTTTTTCCGCAATGTCTTCCTTGATACCTGCCGTTGCAGCATAAACAGCCACTCCAAGTAAAATTACCAGTGCCGCCAAAATAATTCTTTTCATACAAACTCTCCTTAAATATTTTTTATTAGTTTAACCGGATCAGTTTTAATCCAGTTTTTCGTCTGAGCTAAAACAGCCGATACCACTACCACTATCATTACCCCAAAAGTATAAAAAGCGGGTACCTGCATCGCAAAATCGACTTCAATAAAATGCTCGGTAATAATGAACGAAACCGCTGCAGACAGCAAAAATCCAAAAAGTATAGCTGTCACTGTGACCATAAGATTTTCGACAGCAACGATCAAAATTATTTTTTTCATTCTGAAACCGACAGCACTCATTATTCCCGCTTCAACCTTCTGATTTTTTATATTATTCAGCATGTAATTAAAGACTATAAAAACAACAGAAACGAATATTATCATTGTAAATATTGTGTAAAAACCTCTCATGGAATTCAGGAAATTCAATCTCTGCAATTTCGCATCTTTCACATAATATGCTTCCAAACCTGAAGGGAGCTGCTTTTTGAGAACGCCAAGGAATGATTCCAGTTTTTTATTCAGATATGCTTTATAGGGAACGTAAATATTGATTTCACTAACCATATTATCCATGTTCAGTATATTTTGAGCTGTTTTTAAAGGCACTATTATGCTGCCGGAATATTCGGGATTGTCTTTCAGGACTGATTCCACCTGCAATGTAAAACCTTTTATACCTATCCTGTCTTTTTCATTTATATCTAATTCCTCAGCAATCCGGCTGCCCACGATGATACTATTTTCGGATATATTCTTTTTTTCATCAGGATAAATATTCATCCCTGTAATATTGATCTCTCTTCCTCTGAATGTAATATTTTTTGAGATAATATTGTTTACAGAGAAATTCTCCATACCGGAAACATCATCCGTAAAATTCCCGTCAAAAAATCCGCCTGTACTGCCGGTTGTAATATTAACACCCTTATAATTTAAAATGGAATCTCCTGCAGCAGACTTCACTTTGACAATTATTTCACTGCTTTTTACAAAGCCGTTAATTTCTCTGTTAAGAGCATTTGAAACCAGAATAAGACTGGAAAGAATAAAAACAGGAAGCCCTATTACAAAAGTCAGGAAAAGTGTATTCTTTCCGTTTGATTTCATCCTTTTAAAGGCAATATCAAACATTAATTTTATCCTCTTTTGCAAATATTTCGTCCTCTTTTACCAATCCGTCTTCAACATGTATGACTCTATCGGCGTATTCACTCATTTTCATATCGTGAGTAACAAAAACTATCGTATGCCCCTGCTCATGAAGAATTTGGAAATGCTCCATTATCACAGTAGAATTTACCGAATCAAGATTGCCGGTGGGCTCATCAGCCAATATCAGAGGCGGTTCATTAACAATTGCCCTTGCTATTGCCGTTCTCTGCTGCTCGCCGCCGGAAATTTCAGAGGGTAGCTTATTCTTTTTCTCAAGCATCCCCACTGTCAACAAGGCTTTCTCAGCAAGATTCTTTTTATACTCCTTCTCTTTTTTAATAGTGGAGAGAGGCAGCAGCGTATTTTCATAAACGGATAAAAAGGGGAGCAGGTGGAAATGCTGAAATATAAACCCGATGTAGAAAGCTCTGAAATCGGCTTTCCGCTCCTGGGAAAGTTTTGTGATATCTATACCGTCAATACTGATGTTCCCTGCATCAGGTGAAAGCAGTGTTCCCAAAATACTCAGCAGAGTGGTTTTTCCGGAGCCTGAAGGCCCTTTAACCGCAACGAACTCCCCTTTACGCAAACTTAACGTTATATCTTTTAAAGCTTCATAAGTTACACCTTTTGATTTGTACCGTTTCTTCAATCCGTCGATTTTAATAAAATCATCCATCTCGCATACCTCACTATCTATTCGAAATCTTTGGGTAAGTACCCCACCCAACATCCCCTAAATTAGGGGAGGAGGATAAACCTTTCCCCATCCGGGCGAAGATTCGTAAAATTTAAACTTCAAAAATCTTTATTCATTTATAACCACAATCGGGTCCACCCGTGCCGCTTTAAAAGCCGGAATTACTGATGACACAACAACTATCAGATAAGAAAAAACACAGGCAATAAGCAGCTCAGAAATATTAAACGAAGCCGTTACTGAAAAAATTTGCAGATTAGACAACCACAACTTCGAGGTATATACTGCCAGGATATAGCCGGTCACAGCACCCGCCAGACCTTTGATTATATTTTCACTCAAAAGCATTTCTACTATCTGAATCTTTCTGTAACCCAGTGCCCTCAATATCCCAAACTCCTTCATTCGTTCGTTCACAAGGGATACATTTATCAAAAATAGCAGGAAGGATACTGTGATAATAATAAACCCCTCAATTACCTTTGAATACAGAGAAAACTTTCCCACAGTCGCTTTCCGTGTTTTAAGTGCATCTGAAACTTTAAAAACGCTTGCATAGGGAAGTTTGTTCTGAATCTGGGAAGCTATTTGAGGCAGGGGACACGTAAAACAGTAAGCAGCCACCTCAATCAGGTTAAGTTGATACTTACTCCCGGTAAGCTGCTGTAATGTCAGCAGATTGGTAAATATCATCCTGTCATCGGCAGTCCCTGTAGACTCCAATACCGCTTTAATGTTAAACCTTTTCCCCTGTATGTTTACAGTGTCCCCTGTGGTAAGATTCATTTTTTCTGCAACAGCCGCTCCCGCTACCGCATCATTTACAGCCGAGGGCTTTCCCCCACTGAGCTTCCATAAATTTTTGTTCAATTCTAATTCATAAGGAAAATCCACTCCAACAACCGGTGCATTATTACCATTTACATCCAGACTTTTTATTAATTTTGGAGCTATTACGGCTACGTTTTCTTTATTTTTAATGGAATTAATTTTTATAATATCATCCGCCGTCAATACTGCCTTGTTTTTATAATCAGGTGTAATGACGAGATTTGCACCGATTTCATCAAAACTTCTTGAAACCTCACTTTCCAGCTTACTGCTTATCTTGTACACTGCAAATATACTCGCTACAGCTATCAGAATACATATCACCGACAAAAAAGTTTTAAACTTTCTGACTGTAAGATTTCTTATAATAATATTTTCAAGTTTCACACTCAGATCCTCGGCTTCCATTCATAGACAATCTGTTTGTCTACATAAACATAGTTATCTTTAACCTCGTAAGGAAGGCCCTCAGGGGCATATTGAGGACAACCGCCGGAAAGTCCCGTTAAATCGTTCAGATTCCATCTTGTTCCGCACGTTTCGCATACGAGGTTATACTCCTCAATTCTAAAGCGTGTCGATCTGCAGGGCTCGCACATGGCAACGGCCACAATAAGTCTGCCGGCATTTGTAATAAAAGCGGTCAATGCATTGTCAGTACCTTCCACAGCTATATGAACAAGCTTATTTTTTTTGATTTTCTCCAAAGAAATTTTTATTTTATCCGCAGCAATTTCACTCTTTATATTGGTCATACTTATCGGTGAGTTTTCATATTCAAACGTTTCATTTAATCTGTAGTCCCCTCCCTCATATCTTGAGACGATTTGGTTACTGTTTGACGACTTAACGTAAAAAACCCCGATGACTGCCAATATAACAAAAAATGTGCTTGCAATAATCAGCTTATTCGGCCCCTTGTATCGGAATTTATCCTCTTCAAATTTGTTTTTTGCTTCACTTTTCTTCATTTAAAGCCTCCTAAGAAATCCGTAAATATTGAGAATACTTCCTTCGTTAAGCTTTACGGATGAATTTATTAAAATTACCCTGGATTTGCCGCTCAGGGCATAGAAGTTCCGGTCACCCATATTTCCCTCAAAAACCTCCACAGAGGCATTTTTTATCCTGTATGCACTTTTGTAAAAATGAAGCTTATTTCCTAAAATGTTAATCAGCTTTATATGTCCGGATTCCTGAGCTCTGACGGAAACAATCTGTATAAAATCGAGGCCGTCAGTATATTCGGCAATGACACTGGAAGACGTCTCCACATCTGCATTTTCCATAAGTCTGGAAATTTTACCTTCTGCTTCATCTCCGAGAGTGAATGAATTCAGCGGCAGCCCCCCCAGTTTTGCCGGGAGTGTTTTTTCCCAGATGGACAAATTTCTAAAATTAAATGCCAGCAAAAGCAGCAGAATCAGAAATACCAAAAGTACCGTGTCTTCCGACTTAAACAGTGAAAGTATTTTTTTCAACATTCCCTAATGCTCCGATTTACTTTTCTTCTGCATATGCCCTTTTCAGCTCTTCCCTTGCAATTTTGTAAGCCTCTTCACCTATCTCCCCGTTTTTAAATTTTTCATCAAGCAGATGGATATCCAGGATTATTTGATCTTTTTTCTTCTGACCGTTAAGATGCGTGATATCACTGTCTTTGCCCCTATTTTTCAATTTCAGATACAGAAGAAATACGGTAACAGCTGCAATTACAATCAGAATAATATGAGGGTTTAATCCTGAAAAAGGGGACTGATACCAAAAGCGAACAAGCCATTGGGGGTGAAAGCTTACATCTGTGCCTGCAGTTTCTGCAGCAGCAGTGCCGGATGTTTGTACTATATAAATATTTTTCTCTGCAGACGGTATTGTGCTTCCACTCATATAAACACTGTACAATACGTCTTTCATATTCATTTCCTGTACTTTGTTAACTTCACCACCCTTTACTTCAAATCGTTCTGCAGGCACCAGAATATAGGATCTTTTGACAAGTATGTTTTTGCTGAGATCCATTAAAATTCTGTTATTTCGCGATGAAAAAGCGTAACTCAAAATCACTTCATTTTTGCCCGGCTGAAGTCTAAGCTGCACTTGAGCTGGATTTTCATTCTTTACTTCTCCTGCGGTATTGCCCAGCAATTTCAAATGCCTATATCTGCCGGGTGAGAATTTTAATGATTTGTTAACACTTTCCCCTGATTCATTGATAATAAACAGAGCATGGGTTACAGAAACGAACCCGTTAAATCCTTTATGTACGAATATTTCTTCCTGCTCTACAAATGTGTTTTTATCAATTTCCACTTTTTCAAATGCCGTTGCTGGAGAAAACGACAAAAAAACAAAACACGCCAGAAACGCTGTAAAAATAAACGATAATCTACTCATACAATTCCCCTTTTTTCAGCCGGCTCAGTTTGTACTCAATTTCCTGATCTATATTTCCGGACTTTTCCTTCTCTTCTTTCAGGAGATTTACAGCTTTCTGCCTGTATAAGTTATTAAGTCTTTTATAATCTTTTTCACTTAACTTATTCATCTTGTAATCAAATTCAATTTCACCCAGTGTCTTATATACAGAACGCTTTCTCTCCTCCAGAGGTACCGATTTGTCAGACATGTCGTCCAAAAATATCAAATCTTCTTTTCTCACCACCGGCAAGACCGTTATCAACACAGCAACAATCATTACAATCACAAGAGCGATATATATCATATTATCTTCCTCCTAATAATGTTTCTTAATTTCCTCATCAAGATAATCCTCGTACTGTTCAATTTCCTTCTCATTTATATTTGTACCGGCTTCTGCTTTTCTGCTGTTGAATATCCAGCGGTCAAGACAGATATAAATCACTATAAAACCGATAATTATAGCCACAAAAGGGCCCGCCCAGGCAATTATATTAAACTTGCTGCTTACAGGGGGAGCTGCCATCACTTCCTCTCCGTAAACGGAAATCATCCTGCCGTATATCTCCTTTTCACTCATTCCTTTGGTCAGCATGGCGATTATATCCTTGCGCATTTTCTGTGCTGTGGCATTTTCACACGTTTTAAGATACATACCACATCCGTCTGTACACATAAGGTTGGCTTCAATTTTTTTAAACAGCGCTCTGTCCAATCTCTCAGCATAGGAAATGCTGTAAAAGAGAGAGAGAAGAAACAGAACAGTCAGAATAATCAGAGAGCTTTTTCTCATAATATTCATGATGAAACCTCTTCGTACATTTTGGGGTTAAGCTGACTTCCTTTTCCCGGCCACAAAGCAAGCAAACCGCCGAGAGTAAGGATAAAACTGCCAATCCACATCCATATAATCAGAGGATTAATCTTAAACATAAAATCCGCCGCCCTGCCGCCTTCAAGCCAGTTTTGAAGAACAATATACAAATCCTCTTTTAATGTGGAATGTATGGAAACTTCCGAAAAAGGCCTTTCGCTGTTGGAATAGAAAACTTTCTCCGGCCTGGCAGTTGTGATAAATTTATTATTTTTAAATACGGCAAGATTTGCATAGATTGCTGTGCCGTTTTGTATTTCTGTCTTCTGCAAACCCTTGTACAAAATTTCATAACCACCTATTTCAGCTTTCTGACCAACAGCAAGGCGTGTTTTCATTTCCTGATTGAACACCTGGGAACCGATTATACCAAAAGTAATTAAAATAATGCCTATATGAACTATATAACCGCCGTAACGGCGTCTGTTTTTCATAACCATAAGGGCTAACGATTTTAAGAGCATCTCACCGGTTATTTTACTACGGGCAAACATCCCCTTTACAAACTCCTGAACAGTTGTGAATAATGCAAAAAAACATATTGTAAAACCGATCGCAGCATAAAGGTTTTCTCCATTCAGCAGATAAAAAATTACGCCGAAAAAAATCAGAGACAGCACCACCGGCACCAGAAAATTAACCTTGAAATTCCTTTTTGATGATTTATGCCAGGCAATTAAAGGACATATACCCATTAAAAGAACCACTCCAAGCAGGATGGGCGCCATAATCTGATTGTACCAGGGAACACTCACAGAAACCTTAACTCCCCTGAGTGCTTCAGAGATAATAGGAAAGACTGTCCCGAGAAATACGGCAAAAGCTCCGCCTACAAGAAATAAATTGTTAAAAAGGAAGCTGCTTTCTTTGGAAACATAAGATTCAAACTCCTTTCCGGATGTAAGATGACCGATTCGGCTGAACATAAGCCCCAGTGAAACAATAAGTACAAGGAACATGAACATCAGAAAATAAAAGCCGAGAGGGGAGTCAGAAAAAGAATGAACAGAGGCAAAAACCCCGCTGCGTGTTAGAAACGTACCAAACAGCGTTGCCAGGAAAGCAAAAATAATCAGCGATACATTCCATATTTTCAGCATATTTTTTCTCTCCTGAATAATTACGGAATGTATGTAAGCGGTCAGGATAAGCCACGGGATAAACGAAGAATTTTCAACCGGATCCCATGCCCAGTATCCGCCCCAGCCGAGCTCCACATAGGCCCATATACCGCCGAGAATGTTACCCAGGCTCAGAAAAACCCATGCCCAAACAGCCCATTTCCTTGTATTTCTAATCCACCAGTCATCTGTTCTTTTTGTAATGAGTGCTGAAATTGCAAATGCAAAAGGCACACTTACTCCCACATAACCGAGATAAAGAGTAAGCGGGTGAAAAACCATTCCGGGATTCTGAAGCATCGGGTTAAGTCCGGAACCGTCAGGCGGCGTAAAATTATAAGCTTCGAACGGGTTAGCTATAAACGCCAGAAGACCCAGAAAAAAAATATTTATAATAAGAAGTACCACCGTGGCATTAGCGATATATTTATTATAAATTTTCCTGAGTTTTAAAGCTATTATGGCCGTGTAAACTGCCAAAAGAAGCTCCCATAAAAGAAGGGAGCCCTTATTACCTGCCCAGAAAGCCGTAAGTTTGTAAATAAGAGGCAGATCATCGCTGGAATATCCGTACACATACTTTATGTTATAAGCCCCGTCAACAAATCCGTACCACAACAAAACGGAAGAAAGAACCACGAGAAAAGCAACAGAGAATGCAGCTCCCCTGCCGCTAAGTATGAGGGCTGAATTTTTTCTGCTTATACCTACAGTATAAATAAGTGTAGCATATATGGAAAAACCGAAAGCGAGTAAAATGCTTAACTGTCCGATAACCTCCATAAATCAACCCTCCAGATCTTTCATCAGCTGTTTATAGGTATCTTCGGAAATTTTACCGTCCAGAAGCATTTTTCTAATCCTTTCTTTTTCCTTTTTTACCTGCTTATTACTCTGTGTGTCCCGAGATTTCTGTGAATTTTTAGCTGTGGAAGGTTTTCTGGTTATAAATACAATAACTACAGCCATCGCTGTAAAAAATAAAGCAACCACCACTATCATTTTATTGTTCACACCTGAGGTGCTGGCCGTTTGTGCCGCTTGTGAATTACCACCGGCAGCTTTCTGAACCGAAGGAGCGGAAGTGTTTCTTGTATATTCGACACTAACAGGTATTTCCTCAGATGCCGCAACATTCTGATAACTGACATAAAAACTTTCAAATTCTCCGTTCATTTGAGACCATTGTGATGCGGGGTTCATCTTAAAATTTTCAGATCCTGTTGGTTTCTTGACTTCAACTGTTAAATTTTTAACAGGAAACGGTGCACGGAAAATATCGGTGAATCTCCTTTGTGAAACCGTTTCATCAAAATAATCAACATAATACTCAAACATTACGGGGAATTCCTCACCGGGAGCAATTGTCCTTGAGGGTCGCCAGACAACTTTTGAATACTTACCTGCATCTTCAACGATATACCGCTGGCAGAGCATACCCTTTTCTGTTTCGCAGAGCATATTTATCTTTGACCCTTTGGGAATGTAATAAGCCAGTTTTCCGTTAAAAGGCTTACCGGTATCGTTAACAAACTTGCCGGAATAAATAATCAATACGTCGGATTTGTCATACTCCGGCCAGATAGAATACCTCAGTTGTTTCATTGTCATGGAATCCTGAGCAAATGCAGCAGATGCAGCCATAACAATAATTGCAGCAATAAATAATTTCTTAATTACATTCATACAGTGCCTCCATATCTTTTTACAGAACGGATAACAATTGATATGCCACTTTTATCTTTCTATATTTAACAGACACTTACATGATATACTCAGAAACCGGTGTAGAATATTATTCAGCTGGTTACAGAATATTATACAAAAAGTCCGTTAAATAAATTTGGTCAAGACGTGTCACTGCTTAATTATCTCTGTCAAAACAGTGTATAGGGCTTTTTTAATATTAATTGGTATTTTGGCATGATTTTTGTTTTGTAAATGGAAAAAGAACACAAACAGGAGTTGACGTGAGTAATTTTAGACTGTTAATAACACTTTTTCTTATTCTTGTTCCAATCACTGTTCTTGCTTGCGGTGGTGAAGATACGTTTTTAAATGACAGTGGAGAGATTTTAAACAAAAACATCAGCGGGTCATTGGATTATACCAATGTAAATTTTCTGCCGGAAGACGCTTTCGGTATTTTATTAAAAGCATTGCAAAATTCACGTTTTAAAGATGAAGAGTTTGTTTTCAGAAAAGCTGAATACGTTCACAGCAAGCTTGTCTATCAGTTTGAAAGCAAAAACTACTTTGAAGATGTAAATGCAAAATACCATTTCGGACCTGTTAACCAGAACAATCATAAAATACGTATTGATGTGGATGCAATGACAGGTAATGTTTACCTTGCTTCCGGATGCGGGGGTTCTCCATCCCAAAAAGTATACACACCCACCCGGTTTGAGAAATATATAGATTTCGGGGATATCTACAAAAAACCTTTCATCCAGAATAATACCGGATTTATTGCATTGCCGTTAAAGGGGCAAATTAACATTGATGGCCGTCTCAACGAAAAAGCATGGGAAAACGCCATGGCACAATACTTTTATACAGGCAAGGGGAAAAACAGATTTTATACAGAGGTGAAATCATATTATGATAACACATCCCTGTACTTTGGTGTAAAAACGGATTCACCCTACTGGCTTTCTCTCCTCTTTAAAGAAGATCCCAATATGGGGATGATGTGGGAATACAAAGATGCTCTTCTCATGAAATCTGACGGTTCTGTTACTGATGCTCACTTTGCTCAAAGAAAGGATGAATCATATTTTTTAAAAAAAGATATCAAAAGCAGAATTGAGAATTATTCAGCATCACAAAACGGTTTGTATACCTATGAGTTCAAAATCAGACTGAGTCCTGATGACAGTGATGAAGATGTCTCTTTTGCAAAAAACAATGATTATTCTGCGGTACTTATGATGGGCAATACCAAAAAACACTACGGGTTATTCACACTCGATGACGCTCATAAAGACCATGAACATTCCAAGGCAAATAAAAACCACGTAAATGTTCAGGCATCTTCAGAGGAAATTTTCAGGATTGGAGGACTTCCGGATAAAAATCTCTTCGGGGAGAATATTGCTGTCAATGCAAATATGCTCAAAACAAGTTTTTTATCAAGCTATAACCCTAACAAACGTTACACACAGCTTTCCTACACAGATACTTCCAAAAAATTCTCTGCAGGAATCACCTCGTTTTTCATCATATTAATGGGATCTTTTATCTTTTTATTTTTTAAAAAAGAAAAAACAGGCAGATCTTTCTTTTACGAGAAAATTTTAAGAAGCAGATACTTTCATCTTATTTTTACTCTTCCCACGGTGCTGATTTTTCTGCTGATAGGTTTTACGGGTTTTTTCGGCGAACAGCTGCCCAGAGAAAATCTGGCAACTATTATCACATGGATCATATGGTGGAATCTTCTGGTTTTCAGCATTATCTTAGCCGGACGGCTGTGGTGTAGAATCTGTCCGTTTGCACTTTTCGGAGATATGATTCAAAAACTGCACTGTTTTAACAAAAAACTGCCCAAAATTTTCAGAAACTATTATCTGCAAATTACACTTTTTGTTATATTGACTTATATATTCGTCAGATTTGGTATCGACAAGAGTCCTTTTTATACGGCAGTCCTGCTTCTTGTATTTACAGTTTCAGCCGGCCTGTTTTCTTTAATGTATAAAAGGCGGACATTTTGCAGATACGTCTGTCCCATAGGCGGAGCCCTTGGAATTTATTCTGTTATAAGCCCGGTACAGATAGAAAGAGAATCCGACAGTACGTGCAGTTCTCATAATCAAAAATCCTGCATCCCTGCATGCCGGACGTTTGAAAATCCCGTTAAAATGCAAAACAGTGTCTATTGCGATTACTGCATGAAATGTTTTACTGCTTGTGAGAAAAACAATCTGCAGCTTTCCAAAAAAAGGTTTGGAGTGGGAAGCGCCTTAAAAACAACTCTTTCTTCCTCGGAAACGGTCGGTTCCTACCTTCTTTTCGGAGTGGTACTCGTGCAGACACTTTCCATGACCTCTGTAAAAACGACTTTTGAAAAATTTATATCATCCATTATCGGCAGCCAGTGGGCTTTTGAAACGTTCTTCTTTCTCACCGTTTTAATACCGCTGCTGTCGGCATTGTTGATTTTCGGTACAATCAGTCTGTTTTCGCGTAACACAAAAAGTAAAAAAGAAATTCTCTCTAAATTATCGGGAGAATCTGCAATAGCTCTTATCCCCATCAGCCTGGGATTGCACTTATCCCATAATTTCTCGCATCTTGTAGAAGAGATAGGGCTGGTTGTCCCCGGCATCATAACTGGTCTGCAGAAATTGGGCGCTCTAAGCAGTTTATATGCTGATTTTAATGTTACTCCGGCAATTTCAAGTGCAGCGTCTGTTTTCTCTCTTCAGAGTGTTTTTATGGCAGGATTTGCCTCCGTTTCAATTTATGTACTGAAAAAACGGAACCTGGTTAACAAGTCCGGCAGAATATTCATTGCAGCCGGTTTCATATTGCTTAGTATACTTCTTGTGTATGTTTTAAGCTTGCCCATGGCCGGAGGGCATGTACATTAGTGGAGATGATTTGAGGTACTTGAGGTTTATCCCGCCCTTAATCACAGATTAAGGGCGGGGTTGTTTAAGTATTTTGGGTGCCAAATAAGGAGATATAGAAATGGCTGGAAAAACAAATACAGAAACAGGAAAAGTCGTTAAAATAGACGGTGACAAAGTGACAGTGAGGTTTGCAAAAACATCCGCCTGTTCTCATTGCGATCACAAAGATTCCTGCAGCAGCGAAGGTGAGGATTACATGTTTGTTGAACTTGAGAACACCATAGACGCAAAAGTTGGAGAGACGGTTGAAGTTGCATCCTCTGTAAAAAGCACGTACAAAAACGGTTTTATAGTATATATTCTCCCTTTAATCATTGTGTTGATATCCGCCGGTGTAGGTAATGTTTTTGATAAAAAGCTGGGAACGGGATTTATTACACCGGTAACGGCAGTTGCATCAATTATTATGTATTTTTCAATATTGCATCTGATTTATAAAAATAAAAAATCAGAATTAGTGCTTCAAAGACCCGGCAGAAAAAATGTCCAGGGCTGCAGCCACTGCGGATAAAACACTTGAAAATACGACAAAAGCTGATAAAATAGCATCTAAATCATCGTATTAATGATAAATGAGGTGAATCGTTGAAAAAAGTTATTGTGGCAATGAGCGGCGGAGTGGACAGTTCTCTTGCAGCAGCACTGATGAAAGACAAAGGGTATGATGTCACAGGCATTACCCTTAAATTGTTCGACGGACAGGAGAAATATCTGGAAGACGCCTCAAAGATGGCGGATCATCTTGGAATACGCTGGTATATGGCGGATTATTCAGAAGACTTTAAAAGCAATGTCATCAGCTACTTTACAAACACATACAAGCAAGGGCAAACTCCGAATCCCTGTGCCTACTGCAACCGTTATTCAAAATTCAGTTATCTGATAAGTGAAATGAAAAAAATCAATGCGAAAATGGTAGTGACTGGCCACTACGCGGATACCGCTGAACTTGACGGTACCATGCACATAAAAAAGGCTGCCGATCCCAAAAAGGATCAATCATATTTTCTATCATTGCTGACTGCGGATCAGATAAGATACCTGCACTTTCCCCATGCTCATAGAACAAAAATTGAAGTAAGAAGGATTGCCGGTGAGTACGGCCTGCAGGTCAGTAATAAAAAAGACAGTCAGGAAGTGTGCTTTCTGGAAGGCGGAGATTACAGGGATTATCTCTCAAAATTTGTACCGCTGGATTACGGCAAAGGTAACTTTATCCTTAACGGCCTGATTATCGGGGAACACAAAGGGATACTCAACTATACAGTTGGTCAGAGAAAAGGGCTCGGCATAAGCTATCACGAGCCTCTTTATGTAAAAAATATCGATCCTCACACATGCAATATTGAGCTTGCATCAAGACAAAACGTATTCTTCAAAAATATCAAAGCTATAAACTGCAATTTTGTAACAACTCCACCTGAAAGATTCACTGCCAAAGCCAAAATAAGATACAGAATGACAGAACAAAACTGCTCAGTCGAGATCAGAGAAAACAACACTGCTTTTGTAGAATTTGAGGAACAAAGGTTTGCACCTGCTCCCGGACAGATATTGAGTATTTATGACGGAGATTATGTACTTGGAGGCGGGTTTATAAATGAAGTATTTTAAGGATTACAAAAGCTGTATAGTCGCCTTAAGCGGAGGAGTGGACAGTGCTGCGGTACTGAAACTTGCAGTTGACGAACTGGGAACGGACAATGTTGCTGCGGCTACCTGTGTCAATCCTCATGTTTTTAATTATGAAATAAAAAATGCCGAGCTTATCGCAAATACCCTTGGGGTAAAATGGTATACATTCACATCAACTCCCTCAGAAGAATTTTTCAAGAATGCCGCCGACAAATGCTATTACTGCAAAAAATCGGTCATAGGTGAAATTACCAAAATTGCAGAGAAATACGGATATCAAGCCGTCTGCGATGGAAGCAACAAAGACGATCTCGATGATTACAGGCCGGGCATGAAAATATTAAACGAATACGGTGTCTTCTCACCCCTGCTTGAAGCAGGAATGGGCAAAAAAGATGCCGAAACGATTGCAGGAAAAATCAATAACGCAGAAATTTTCTTCAATACTGAATCGTGCGCCGCCACCCGTATCAAAACCGGCCGGATTACCGAGGCAAGGCTTGAGAAAATTGAAAAAATCGAAGACAAACTCAGATACAACTATCCCGGCATACGCGTCAGAGACTACGGAGAAACGGCCAGAATAGAATTCAAGATTAAAAAACATTTAACCAGGTTTGACAGAGAAATAATAGAGAATGTTGTGAGAAAATTTTTTGAAAATGTGGAGTTTGAATAGTTTAGAGGTTGAGTTTAAAAAGGAGAATACATGAAAAAAACTAACTTCAGATGGCTGATTTTACCAATTTTGATAGCAGTCGCATTCTATATTACGGCCTGCACTGACAAGACGGATGTCGAAACCGGGAATTTTACAACGATGGATAAAACAGGTTATACCGATTTTCTCGAAAAGAATAAAGGCAAAGTGGTTCTGGTAAATGTTTTTGCATCCTGGTGTCCATCCTGTCAGTATGAAATGCCGTTGTTAAATAACATTTACTCGGATTTTAAAGGGAAGGATTTTGTGATGATTGGTCTCTCAATTGACAAAAAAATGAATGATCTGAGTAAATTTATAAAGGAATACAATGTCGATTTCCCCGTATATCTTGGTGCTGAAGACCTTATGACACACTTAAAAGTAACTGGTGTGCCTGAAACGTTTCTTTATGATAAAAAAGGCAAACTTGTAAATAAAACAATCGGTCCGGTTAATGAAAATTATAGCGAAAAAGTAAAAAATATTTTATAAGCATACGGTCTTGTAAATGAAGCGCTGTTTTGTGTTTCGGAAGTATGGCTTCAGCAATTTATTGAATGGCACATTGGCAAAATGGAGAAGTGGAGAAATGGCAAGGTCATAATTTGTCGTACAATTCGACCTTCTCAAGTGACTTGTACCTTGCTCCTCAGCCCTTTTACCTAAATTTAAACGTTACCTTATTTCAACACTTAGCACCAATTACCAGGTATCATGGTATCTTCTTTGGTATTTTCTAAGTTATTTAAGTTTTTTTAACATTATATCACATACTCTTCATTTTTTTCATGTACAAGCTGAAATTCTCTGAACAGTTCGTTACGATATGATAGAAAAGCGCTGCTGGTTCGATTACACGGATGCGGCAGTTCCACTTTTACAATACGGCTGAGCCTCCCTGGATTAGTGGCCATAACAAATATACGTCCTCCCAGATAAACAGCCTCATCTAAGTCGTGGGTAACAAAAACAATGGTGGGCTGTTTCTCCTTCCACAATCGCAGAATTTCATCCTGAAGACGCATCCGGGTAAAAGCATCCAGGGCTGCAAACGGTTCATCCATAAACAAAATACTCGGTTCCACTGCCAGTGCTCTTGCTATTGCCACTCTCTGTTTCATGCCTCCGGAAAGCTGGTAAGGATGTTTATTTTCACTTCCTTCCAGGCCGACAAGAGCAATGTATTCACGGGCTGCCTGGAGTGCTTTTTCACCCTTGATTTTTTTTGCCTGAAGTGCAAACAGTATATTCCCCATAACAGTTTTCCATGGAAAAAGTCCATAATCCTGAAATATCATTATACGGTCTGAATCAGGTGATTTTACTTCTTTGCCGTCGATACTAACCGTGCCATAAGAAGGTTTTTCAAAACCCGCCATCAAACTTATAAGCGTACTTTTACCACAGCCGCTTGGGCCTACAACACAAACCAACTCGCCCGCCGAAATTTCAAGATCGATACTTGAGAGTGCGGTATGTTCCTTATAATACTTCTCCACGTCCCTTATAATAATTTTTGGAGGCTGTTTTTCAAATTTCACGATTCAACTCCCCAGAATCTTTTTATAAAAATCTCAAACATTTGCATTATTCTGTAAATTACCAGACCGATTATACCTACGGTCAGCATCCCGGCAATTATCCAGTCAGTACGAAGAAAATTTCTCGAATCAACTATCAAATACCCGAGCCCTGATTGAGAACCAAGCATTTCACCGGCAACAAGATGTATCCACGCTGTCCCTACAGCGATATGAAGCCCAACCATTATTCCGGGAAAAGCAGCCGGCAGTATAACTTTGTAAAAAACCGCCCCTTTGCCGGCACCAAAATTGGCTGCAACTTTAAAATAAATGGGAGGGATCTGGCGAACCGAATCCAGCGTAGATAACAACAGAGGGAAAAATGATGCAAGAAAAATTATGAAAACAGCGGGAGCGTTACCTATGCCGAACCATAGAACTGCGAGAGGAAACCATGCTATAGGCGATATCGGCCGCAATACCTGAATTAAAGGATCAACGGCAAAATGGAACAGAGGATAATACCCAAACATAATCCCCAGAGGGACAGCAAATATGACAGCAAGAATATAGCCTGCTAAATATCTTAAAATACTTACCGTAATATGTTCAGCAAGAACGCCTCTTTCAATGAGCTCAAACAAAGCTGTTAAAACTTGGAGCGGAGAGGGGAAAAGTGTAACTGAATAAAAGCCGGAAAAATACTGCCAAAACAAAAAAAAAGCAGCAATACTTACAATTGGCAGTAATTTTATTAAATTCTTTGCAACTCTCCCCACTTTATCCCTCAAAAAAATCTGTACTCACATAATTTTTCAAACTTACTTTTCTATCGGCAATACCGAACTCTACCATATAGTTCTGAGTGGCTTCAAAATCCGAAATCTCAGGTTTTAAATGATCAAAAGTCAGTCTGCCTTTCGGCTTGGTCAAAACATGCTCCACCACACTAGGCTTCTGACCAAGAAAATCCACGGATTTTTCTGATGCTTTCTTAGGATTATTCTTTATAAATCCGGCCGTATTTACCATTCCACCCACAAGTTCTCTTACTGATTCGGGATGATTTTTTATTACAGATTCATTTATATTAAGAACACAGCAGATGTGATCTTTCCAAATGTCTCTTGATAACATAAGAATTTCTCCAACATTCATAAATTCCGCCTGAGCGCCGAAAGGCTCTGCTACTATGTAACCGTCAATTCTACCCGTAGCCAATGCAACAGGCATCTCCGGGGGTGCCATATCAATTATACGGACTGATGATACTGGTATTTTATTTTCCAACAGAATCTTTCTTAAAAGTATATTATGAGTGGAAAAAGGGCTGGGAATAGCTATTGTTTTACCTCTTAAATCTCCTGTTTTTTTTATACTTTTACCCACTTTTACAGTTATCACACTGCCGTTTCTGTGTCCCAGCATAACTGCCTGAAGTGGAATACCTTTTTTGTAAAGGGTGATGCCAATTGGTGTAAGGAGAAAAGCACCATCAATAGCACCGGCTTTGATTGCTTCCGAAATATCAGGCCATGATGAAAATTTAACAGGCTCAATCTCCGCATGTTGGAATTTTCCCAGACTGGCGGCCATTATAAGCATATGGTCGGTAATAGGAAGATATCCAATCTTTAGTTTTACTTTCCTGTTCTCAGCAGCCCGGAGTATCGAGGGTGCAGGCCACGGCGAAGTGCTTAAAGCTGCTGCTCCTGTAAATATTAATCCTTTTTTTATAAAACTCCTTCTATCCATATCAACCTCCAATCACTTATATTTTCCAGGACAATTTGCTTCGTCGATAGTCAATATCACTCAGAATACATTCTGCTAAAACAACCGGATCTTTCTCCACGACCATCACAGAACCCAGACTTTCCCGGGTTTCATTGTAAAAAAAATTCGAAACCTTTTCTGAGCCACTTATTGGGGGTTCTATGCAATGATATGAGTTAACCCCTATTAATCTGAATCCCAGGGCTGCTCCCACGCCTTTTTCATTTGACCACTCAGGGCTTGAAAAAGCGAAAGGAAGGTTTCTAACAGATTCTCCCAAAGAGTCCGCAACCAGGCGGAACAGCGTGGAGGCTCTGGCATTATCAAGACATTCCCCCATATGCCAGACAGGCGGTAACCCGACCGGTTCCAGAATAGAACGGAGACCATTTCCAGCCCACTTTAAACCTTCTGTGTTGCAATATCCCAATTTTAACAATGCATAAGCAGCACATCCATTTGTAAGTACCAGTACATCATTTTTTATCAGCTTTTCAGCTAATACGGTAACCGCTTCTTCATAAACTATCTTGGGATTATTACATCCCACCAGATTTACAATACCTTTTATTTGACCCGTTTTCAGATATTCTGACAAAATATCTATACTGCCAAATTCAGATGCAATATTTTCAACTGAAAATCCAACTTCTGCCTCCATACGGGCGGGCGGGATGTAAACTTTGCCATCAAGTCGTTCACCAAAATTATCGATTGCATAGGAGATAATACGCTCGGCAATTTTATCAGCTTCCCGCAAATTAGAATGGTGATGATCAAAAGCCAAATGCTCAGCACCGGGCAATCTTGCAGAATCACTTGTCGTTATAACTTTCGTATTAAAACACGCGGCAACATCCATGATGCCGGGGAAAACATCCTGCACATCAGCGACCCACAAATCCATAGCACCTGTTGCCAGAACCAGTTCAGCACCTACTGCACTTGAAAGCGGCTTGACATCTTTAAATTTAGCAAGAGCAGAGTGGCCGGAACAGCAAACTCCGTAAAGCTGTATCTTATTTGCTCCGTTTTCTCTCGCTTTTTCAGTCAAATCCCCTCTTCTGGAAGCTTTGACAATTGCCGCCACAAGAACAGGAGAATGACCGTGGACAGCAATATTAACCGTATCTTTAGTTATGTTTCCCAGATTAACTTCAATTTTGCTGCGTTTAGGTGATCCATAGAGACAGTCCATTGCAATACTCGTCCCTGCAACGCTGGTCCATGCAAAAGCAAGACCGCATCTGAGCATCTGATACATCAGATTTCTCCAGTCTCCGTCAGTCCCTGTGGTGGTCCGGTGCAGAGATTCAAAAACCTCGTGATAAGCTCCTATCGGAAGAATGCCCAGTTTTTCCCAGGTTTTAAGACTGTCCTCAGGCGCAAGAGCTCTGAGAGTCCGATGCTCACCGGGCAAAGTCCTGCACAAGTCATCCAGTAAAATCATAGCAATTTCACCGGCGATATCCTCAATTTTTCTGTTGCTTGTATCTATACCAAAAGCTTTTGCACTTGATAAAACCTTATCTTTTCCCAAGATTGGCAAATCAAGTCTGCCATCCGATACAGCTTTAAGTGTCAGCATCACCTCTCTTCCTCTGGCACCGTGAGCGGAAACACCTGCGGCCACCCATCTCAAAATATTTCTTGCGGCTATGACATTTGCATCAGCACCACATACACCTTTTGGGCTCTTTTTTGTAATCCGGCATGGTCCCATGTGGCAATTTTTGCAACAAGTACCGTTTATACCGAAACCACAAAGAGGTTTCTGAGCATCAAATCTGTCAAAAGCCGTTTCAACACCAAGTTCTTCCATTCTTTCCATCATCATACGAACACCTGAATCGGGTGTCCTCGCTTTAACATCATACTTGTCCGGGTACTTCTCTTTCTTGTCCAGAGTCATCTTACTCTCCTTTTCAAATGTTCCAAACTTCAGGCTTTTTAATATAGGGGCAAAATATTGTCAAGTAAAAACATGATTTTTATGATTTTTAATCAAAAAGAAACTTTCTGCTGTTCTCTTTTATTATTAGTTATCAAGTTTTGCACTTAGTTTTGTCTAGCATTCGCTTCTAGCGAATATATAGAATGTTAAACATATTTACCAGCCTCCGGCTGGTGCTACCCACTTCCAAAACACAAAAAAGCACATTGTGCAAAGCTCTCAATAGTTGCAAGTGCGAAACTTGAGTTAGCTTATTATGGTTTTCCACCTAAATTTAAATTTTTGCTTGTCTTTTTCTTTAAAATTAAATATCATCAATTTAGTGTAGTTAACAAAAAAAAAGAGGTTAACATGAACGTTACTGCCAAAACAGTTTATTCTATAATGGCAATTGTTGAGCTGGCTAATTCTCCGAAGGGGGAAGCCGTAAAAGTATCCAAAATTGCTGAAAAGCACGGTATCCCCAAAAGGTTTCTTGAAATTTCGCTGTCGGAGCTCAGATCATCGGGCATTGTGGATTCAAAGAAGGGAGCAAAGGGAGGATTTTTTCTCTCGAAAAGCGTAGAAGAGATATCTATGTATGATATCATCAAAATAACCGAAAGCAATGTGGAAATCTTCAACTGTGAGAAATACATTGAAAATGAGAACTGTCTTTTGAAATCCATATTCAACAGCCTCAACTCGGAAATAGCAAATATTTTAAAAAACATGACTTTTGAAGATATACTGAAAATGCTTGAGGATGACAGAAAAGTCGTAAATTTTATTATTTAATCTCACCCGAATCATCGGGCAAAGCTTGTTAGCGTTGCAGAGATGATAATCATTCAACAGTATACAGGTAACCAATACACTACCGAACAGTTCAACGCTCTTTTGAATATCAATCTTTTATCCCGTATTTTTCCAGCCTGTATAAAAGAACATGTCTTGGAATGCATAGATATTTTGCCACCTGGGTTTTATTCCCGTCGAATTTTTCAAGCGATCTGAGAATAATATTTTTTTCGAAATTTACCAGATCAAAATAGTCATCAGGCAGATCAAGGTCAAGACAGCTTCTTATATCATTGCTTTCACTCCCTGGAATAACGGAAGGATCCAGCTGTCCGTTTTTTGACAGAATCGTCATTCTGTAAATAATATTGTCAAGCTCACGCACGTTACCCGGCCAGCTGTATGCTGCCAGTTTTTGCAGGATTTCTTTGTCTAATACAGCATTTTTAAAACCGTACTTTTTCAGGAAAAACTCACATAAACTCTGCAGATCCTCTTTCCGCTCTCTTAAAGGCGGTATCTCCAAAGGAAAAACATTTAATCTGTAATATAGATCCTCTCTGAATGTATTTTTCCGCACCATTTCAGCAAGGTTTCTGTTCGTTGCTGCAATAACGCGAACATCAACCTTTTCCACACTGCTTGAACCCACCGGTTCTATCTCTTTTTCCTGCAGAAAACGAAGAAGCTTCGCCTGCAGGGAATCCATAGGCAGCTCCCCTATTTCATCCAGAAATATTGTTCCCTTGTTGGCCTGGGTGATTTTACCCTTTTTATCTCTGTCAGCACCTGTAAAAGCACCTTTTTTGTGACCAAACAGCTCATTTTCAAATAAATTTTCAGGGATAGCTGCACAATTTATTGAAACAAAAGGATTATTATTTCTCATACTTCTGAAATGAATTTCTCTGGCAATAAGCTCTTTGCCTGTGCCGCTTTCGCCCAGCAGTAACACGGGTGCTTCAGTATTTGCCACTTTTCCCGCAAGATCCAGAACTTCCTGCATTTTTCTGCTGTTTCCTATAATCTGCGGTTTGAGAGAGTCCCTTACATAATTCTTCAGGTTCGTATTTTCCTGTTTCAGTTCTTTATATCTGGCAGCCTTATTTACGGTGTGCAGCAAATCTTCATTTTCAAAAGGCTTTGCGATATAATCAAAAGCACCGGCTTTTATAGACTTTACAGCATCCGAAATATTCCCGTAAGCCGTTATTACTATAACCAAAGCGTCCGGATCATCAGATAAAACACGGTGCAATATTTCATGTCCGTTGACCCCGGGCAGCTTAACGTCGGTAATTATGACATCAAACTTACCTTTTTCAAACGTTTCAAGAGCACTGTCTCCCCGGGAGCAGTAAGTGATTTCATAGCCTTCATCCTCAAGCATCATTCTGATAAGCATT
Organism: Flexistipes sp.; assembly: GCF_036172515.1. Taxonomy (NCBI): domain Bacteria; kingdom Pseudomonadati; phylum Deferribacterota; class Deferribacteres; order Deferribacterales; family Flexistipitaceae; genus Flexistipes; species Flexistipes sp. The sequence goes on along the minus strand of NZ_JAXKVW010000012.1, from coordinate 44,113 downwards.
GCCAAAGATTCATTATCTTCAATCAGCAGTATATTCATCACTCACCCTCTTAAATTTTATAGTAAAATGTGCCCCGTTGTCATTTTCAATTTGCAAAATGCCGTCATGATCTTTTATAATTTTGGCAGTTATTGTCAGACCGAGGCCGGTGCCTGTCTCTTTGGTTGTAAAAAAAGGTTCGTAAATCCTTTCTTTTATTTCATCCGGAATTCCACTCCCCGTATCTTTTATTCTAAAAACCACATATTCATCGTCACTGTCCACTTCAAAGAGGAGTTTTTTCTCGCCCGTTTGCCCTTTCAATTCTTCCACACTGTTAGAAAAAATATTAAGAAAAACCTGCTTCAGATTATTCACATCCCCTTCCATAAAACATTCTTCAGCCAAATAATTCCGTATTTTCAAATCTATATCGTCAGTGCTTTTACAAAGAAGCTTGAGCAGCTCTGTCAGCTCATCAAAAAAAGAAGAGACTTTTATTTTTTCATTCTCAATTTTCCCGAAATTGGCATATTGCAGAAACCTTTCCACAAAAGCGTTAAGCCTGTCTATTTCCGAAATCATAATATCAAGAATCTGAGGTGAATTCCTGCCGTCTTTAAGCATTCTTGACGCGGATTTCAAAGAGGCAAGAGGATTTCTTATTTCATGGGCAATCCCAGCGGATAGCTGCCCCATTACCCTCAATTTTTCAGATTTGGCGATTTCTTTTTCCATTTTTATCTTTTCTTCAATACTTTTTTCCAGCTGTTCATAGGTCTGTTTCAACTTGCTGTTCTGTAAATAGATTCTTTGGGAATATAATCCGGCAAATAATCCCAAAGTATACATCATAAGTATCTCAACAAAACTTCTAACCTGATAATGCTGCAAATCCAAAAGATTAAGATAAACCCCGGGAGCATAAAAAACAGTGATTATAAATGCTGAAACCAAACCTCCCAAAAACCCGAATTTCATTGCAGTGTAAATAACTGCCAGATAGAGCATATAATAGTGTATTATATGAATTATATGAAAACCGGCCGGCGTGGATAAGTGCAGGTAGGTTATTACAGAGATGGAAATAATGGAGATTAAAGCTGCGGTTTTACTGCCTGGTATATAATACTTTTCAAGCGACAATCTGTCCGTCCTTCATCATAATTTTCCTCCGGGCAAAATCAGCTATACTGCTGTCGTGTGTCACCATAACAACAGTATAACCTTCCTCATTCAGCTGACTGAAAATGTTTGCTATCCCGGTGCTGTTTTCATCATCCAGGCTGCCCGTAGGTTCATCGGCAAAAAGGATTTCCGGTTTTTTCACCAAGGCCCTGGCAACGGCAACCCGCTGCTGTTCACCGCCCGACAACTGATTGGTTAGTCTTTCATACTTTCCCTCAAACCCCACTTTGTCAAGACATTCCTTCGCTTATTCCGCATTTTTCCTGTTTAGTAGCACCAAATATGCCATAAACGTAATAATATAATACTTTTGAATAATTCAGGAAGAGCGCTCTTGTCCGCCAAAGGGTGCGATTAGCCGGGCAAAGTTTGTTTTGAAATTCAGTATTATCAAGCATGCGGGACTCAGCCCGTTGGCTTACAAATAAAGTCCGGCTTCCAAAAACTTTAAAAATTACATAATTCAAAGCTCTCGATTTATAATCGCCTGTCGTGAAGAATATTGCACATACGGTTGAATAATATTCTGCATCCCGGCTTAATTGAATAATTGAAAACTATAAGTTTGAATAATATTATCTACTAATGTATAATTGGTTAGTGTTATTTTGAGGAGGAAAATATTGTTTGACAACAATACAATTCGCATGGATTTCCGGGCCCGTTTTGCATCAAAAATTATGAAAAGTGCCTGCAGTTATTATCTGAAACCAAAGAAATTCAATGCAGATTTTCCCGAATGCCCCGATAATAAAAAGAGGCTTTTATATCTCCACATTCCTTTTTGTTTTTCTTTCTGCACATACTGTACATTTCATAAGTTTATTTTTGACCAAAAAACCGCCGAAACTTATTTCAGGCTGTTAAAAAAAGAAATGCATCTGATTCATGAAAAAGGTTATAATTTCGGGGCTATGTACATCGGTGGCGGAACTCCGACGGTTTTACCTGCTGAACTTGCCGGGCTCATCGATTATGCAAAAGAACTTTTTGATATAAAAGAGGTATCCTGTGAAAGTGACCCCGACCATGTATCCTCACCGATTCTTGAAAACACAGTGGATAGAATAGACAGACTTTCTGTGGGAATTCAGACTTTTAACGATGATTACCTGAAGCTGATAGGCCGGTACGATAAATTCGGCTCCGGAGAATCACAGTTGGAGAAAGTTAAAAATCTCATGCCTCATTTTCCGATAGTCAACATAGATATGATTTATAACTATCCCTATCAGAAAAAAGAGGAACTTATAAACGATATCTCCAAAGTGCTTTCCACCGGCTCGCAGCAGATAACATTCTATCCATTGATGTTTTCCTCCAACAGCGACTGGGGGATAAAAAACAGGGAGGGCTCAAAAAGCTATAAGCGTGAAAGTGAACTGTTTCAGCTTATTCTCACAAATATGGATACTAAAAAATACGAGCAGCGCACACAATGGGCGTTCTCCAAAGATACAGGCGATATTATAGACGAATACGTAATAGATAACGACGAATATATCGGGCTGGGTTCGGGAGCTTTCGGATTTATCGGCAATACACTGTATATAAATTCCTTTTCCCTGAAAGAATACGGCAAATTGATTAAGGATAACAAAATTTCAGCCGTTAAAAATATCAGATTTGGCAAACATGCTATAAAACAATACAGAATGATTGTGGATCTTTTCGGTTTTAACCTTAACAACAAAGCTTTTCCCGAGCCGGAATTTTCTCTTTTAAAACTGTCCGAATGTGTACAAAATAAAAACGGCGGTTACAGTCTGACACCACAGGGTGAGTTTATCATCTCACTAATGATGAGCGAATTTTACGATGGAATGAACCGTGTCAGAACGGCAATGAGAAAAGAACTAACAGACGAGGATTCCGTATTTGAAACATAAAAGTACCTTTACTTATTACAGTTCAAATAAAGAGGATAATCGTGAAAATAATTGCACACCGGGGTTCGAATCTGAAAGCGCCGGAAAATACAGTTTCAGCTGTAAAACAGGCCTGGCTTGACGGCGCTGACGGAGTAGAGGTTGATATAAGACTCACTGCAGATAAAAATGTGGTGGCCTTCCACGATGAGAATACTAAAAGAGTAACAAATGCAGAATACGAAATAAACAAATACTCTTTTAATTTTTTAAGAAATCTTGACTGCACTCTTCAAAAAGATTCTGAAAATATATCTGACAAAATACCGGTGATTGAAGAAATTGTTGAAGCAACAAAAGATGGAAAAGAACTTTTTCTGGAAATTAAATGCGGAAAAGAAATAATCAAACCTCTTAAAGAAAAATTAGCTTATATTTTCCCGTTTGATAAAAAGAAGCTTAACATCATCAGTTTTCTGCCTGAGGTATTGGTAAATATATGGAGCAGTTTCCATGAAATAAAAACCTACAAACTTATAGACCTTGACCGCAATCCGAATATGAATTACCTGAGCGCAGTAAACGAAGCCGTAAAAAACGGGATAACCGGACTGGGGATTTCCGGAGAATTTTATCGATGCAGACAAATGGTAATATTGGCTAAAAGCGCCGGGCTGAAAACAAACGTATGGACTGTAGATGACACTGAAGCCGCTGTAAAATACCAAGAAATAGGGCTGGACTACCTCACCACAAACAAGCCGGTTCTAATGAAAAAAACACTCACAATGGGAGGTGGTTAGGGGTATTAGGGTAGTAAAGGTTTACCCTGTTAAATGCTGCCAAAGGCAACCCATATGAGATGGATTTAACAGGGTTGTTGAAGTGTCAACCGAACACACTACAAAAATTATTAAATTAACGATTTGAATGCGTGGCAGTAGGAAATTCAGACGCTTTCATTTATTGAAAAAAACAGTCTTGATAACTCAGAGAATTATTATAAATTATTTTTAATAAACCAGGAAGGAGAAAATAATGTTAGCTGAAAAACTAAAGGAATCTCTTCAATATTCCCAGAATAATCTGGATTTCCCTGACTTTTTGGCAAGAGAGATAGAAATAATTATGAAAGAACCGGAAATTATGGAATCAAAAAAGAATCTGATAGAATCGCTGATATTCCAGGTGTCCGATTATGACCCATATGCTGAGGCCGGATGCTGCAAAGACGCCACTTCACCTGAGGATATAAAGAAAACAATCAACAGTATTCTTTATAAATAATTTTTCTAACCGGTCTCTTCTGCTGTTTCCTCAACATTTATATTTTTCTTGCTCTTCTTCCCGGCCTTAAGCAACTTAAAGCCGTGTCCGTTTCTTGCCTGCTGTGCAACGCCTATTACCAGAAAAGCCTCCGGATTGACTTCCGCTACAATTGTTTTTATATCCTGTACCTGGGATCTGCTCACCGTACAAAACAACATTGTATATTCTTTATTGGAATACCCTCCTGTCACATTCCATTGGCTGATACCTCTGCGCAGTTTATGCATCATTTCATGTTTCAGTTCATTAGGTTTATTAGTAATAATGGTAACAGTCCTTGCCTGGCTTACCCCTTCCATAACAAAATCATTGGCAAATCCTACAAAAAACAATGTTATCAGAGCAAGCATAGCAAGCTCCCAGCCGAAAACAAACCCGGCGGTCAATATTATCAACCCGTCAGCGAAAAAATAGGACTGACTAAGCGGAAAACCCGTTTTGTTATTGATAATCCTGCCGATTATGCTCGTACCGCCTATTGTCCCGCCGAAACGAAAAATTATACCTGATCCAATACCAAAAATAATCCCGCCATAAAGTGCGTTAAGAAGAAGATCATTGGTTATGGGAAATTTCTCAAGCGTAACGGGAAGTATATAACCAAAGTAATCCGCAAAAACAGAAAAAACTATAACAGATGAAAGTGTAGAAAATAAAAACTGCCACCTCCCCAGATGGCGAAAACCCACTACAAGTAAAGGTATGTTAAGAACAAAATACAAAACCCCCACCGGAAGACCGGTGAAGTGATTAATGATAATACCTATGCCGCCTATGCCGCCTGCCACGATATTAAACGGTACCTGGAACAACGCATAACCCAATGCTGCAATTATCGAACCCGCTGCAATCCAGATCTGGTTATTAATAATCCTGGGAAGTCCATAAAGCTCTATAAAGCTTCTGAGTCTTAACATACCGCCTCCAATGCAATAGATAGGAATGTAAACGTATATTTTTAACATGTTTTATTCAAGAGTTTTCCTCTGCCCCTGCCTATTCTTCCCTATCTCCCTACTTCACCATCTCTCTGCCCCCAATCTCCCCATTTCTCTTTCTAAACAATTTTTTTGTTGCTCCGAAATTAAAATAGGTTTAAAAACATATCCTTATGTTCAAAACAGAAAGCACAAAAATGTATATATTTTTGATGATTCTCACCATTGCCGCTTTTTCCGGTCTGCAGGGATGGCGCACAATATTCAACAACTTCGCTGTGGAAACAGCGCATCTGAACGGTTTCAATATTGGTGTAATACAATCTGTCAGAGAAGTTCCCGGTTTTTTAGCACTTCTGGTCATCTACATTTTACTCTTTATCAGCGAACACAGACTGGCATCTTTATCAATAATTCTGCTCGGCGTGGGTATCGGTATGACAGGATTCTTACCCACTTTTCAGGGGGTTATCTTCACAACGATTCTTATGTCCTTCGGTTTTCATTACTATGAAACGCTGAACCAGTCCCTCACTTTACAGTACTTTACCACTTCCGAAGCTCCTGTTGTCTTCGGAAAACTGCGCTCTTTGGCTGCAATTACAAGTATCGGGATAGGTATAGTTATATTCTTTGTGGTCAATTTTTTAACATACAAAACCATTTTTCTGTTTGCAGGGATATTTGTTGCTTTGCTGGGTTTTATAACAATTTTCATGGACCCCACCAAAAAAGACATGCCGGCTCAGCATAAAAAAATGATTTTCAGAAAAAAATACTGGCTTTTCTATGTACTGACATTTTTTGCAGGTGCCAGAAGACAGATTTTCGTAGCTTTCTCAGTCTTTCTGCTTGTAAAAAAGTTTGACTACAGTGTAACTACTGTTTCCGCCCTTTTTGTACTTAATAATCTGATAAACTTTTTTATAAGCCCGCAAATCGGCAAAGCAGTAAACCGGTTCGGTGAAAGAAAAGTGCTTTCTCTGGAGTACGGCAGCCTTATTGTAATTTTCCTCGTTTATGCGTTCTCAGAAAGCAAAATTCTTGTGGGTATCATGTATATACTGGATCACATATTTTTCAATTTTGCACTGGCAATCAGGACGTTTTTCCAAAAAATGGCCGACCCCGGTGACATTGCACCGAGTATGGCTGTCGGATTTACAATAAACCATATCGCTGCCGTTATCCTGCCTGTATTCGGCGGGATACTTTGGATATACAATTATAAAATCCCGTTCATAATGGGAAGCGCTCTCAGCCTTATCTCTTTCGTCTTTGTACAGATGATAGACAGAGAAGTGGCAAAATAATATTACCACCTGTTACTGTGTATTCTGTCTTTTCTGTATCTGTCCACTTTAAAACCAGATTTATCAGAGTATCCGATTACTACCAGGCCAAGCGGATACACACTTTTCGGCAGATTAAATTTTTCTTTAAAAGCTTCCGCTCTCGATTCATTCGGATAAACTCCACACCAAACAGCTTCCAGGTCTACTTCCTGGGTTGCAAGAAGCATATTTTCAATTGATGCGGCACAGTCCTGAACCCAGAAACCTTTATGCTTTTCCAGAGATATATCGCCGCACACCAGTATTGCAAGCGGGGCTGAGGTGCTCATGCCGGCGTAAGGGTGTATTTCAGGGATTTCATCCAGGATTTCTCTTTCATCGATTACTATAAAATGCCACGGCTGTTGATTACCTGCTGAAGGAGCGCTCATTGCGGCTTTCAACAGTGTTTCGATCTTTTCGGTTTCCACAGGTTTGTCTTTAATAAAACTTCTTATACTTCGTCTTTTAAAAATCCCTTCAAGCAGCTGCATTTCCTACCCCCTTCATGTTTTTACTTTAATATAATATATTTAGCTTAATCTAACAACCTCAGCAGAAAACTTTAGTTGTATAATCGGATAATTCAATTATAATTGGACAGGTTTGGAGGGATTTTATGAATATTGCCATTTCAGGAAAGCAGTGCGCAGGAAAATCAACACTGGCGGAAATAATATCAAAGCATAACGGAGCCAAGCTCTGTAAAGTAATAGACAAGATTTATCAAATAAATAAGTTGTTGGGCGTTCCCCGGAACCGCGGATTCATGCAGGATCTGGGGGAATCGATAAGAAAATATTTCGGTGAAGATTACTTTGTAAAAGATTTGGCATCAAGGGTGAAGCAAAGCGGCTGCTCTTTTGTAACGGATGACATGCGCAAACAGATTGAGTTTGATACTTTAAAATCTGCCGGCTTTACAACCATCTATGTTGATGCCGAAGAAGGTATCAGAAGGAAAAGAGCCGAAAAACTGGGGCTGGATTTCAGAGAAGACCACCCGGCAGAAAAAGAAATCGAACAGTTGAGAAATCAATGTGATTTTGTTATTGAAAATAACAGCACTCTGGATGAGCTTGAAAACAGAATTACCAATATTTTAAAACTGTAAAGTAAGGTTCAAAAAAAAGACTGTTGAACAATTACCCTAACTTCCCACTCAACTACTTAACCACTTGTCCACTCAGCAAATATACTATTCAACTAATTCACTTTTCGGAAATTTCCACAAACAAGTCTTCCAGATCCTTTTTCTGCGGCTGGATGTCAACAATATCAAAATTCTCTTCTTTCATTTTCGATAAAACCAGGTCAAGGCGGGATTTCGATACATTAACACTGCTCAGTTCCTCACTAACCTTAACGGCATCATCCTTAAACTCAGCAGGCAAAATTCCTTCATCTCTGTAAATAATTCTGAAACTTTCGGTACTGTAATATTTAAGTTCCGTATCATCTATTTCATTATACATCCTGCCGTTTTTTATAATACCGATTTTTGTACAAATATCTTCAATATCAGGGATAATGTGTGAACTGAAGAAGATGGTTGTACCTTTCTCATTAAGCTCTTTTAACATATCTTTGAACAGTACCCTGCCCAGAGGATCCAGTCCGCTCATCGGTTCATCCAATATTAGAAGCTCAGGAGCATGTATTATTGCTGCTGCAAAACCTATCCGCTGAATCATTCCCTTGCTGTATTTTCTTACGGCTCTGTCAGAAGCTTCTGTCAACTCAACCCTTTTCAAAAGCTCTTTGCTTTTTTTATTGATTTCGTCACTGTCCATACCATGGGATTTTCCGGCAAATCGTAAAATTTCCCGGCCGGTCAGATTGTCCATAAAAACGGGATTTTCGGGTAAAAACCCGATTTTAGCTCTGGATTTTACATCTTTGGAATCTATACCGAAAATTTTAGTACTTCCTTTATCAGCTCTTATAAAATCCATTAGAATTTTAATAGTTGTACTTTTACCAGCACCATTAGGCCCCAGAAAACCGTACATCTCCCCTTCTTCAATATGTAAATCCAAACCGTTCAAAGCCTGAATTTTTTCTCCCTTATATTTAAACTGTTTAAAGATATTATCACATTCAACTGCCTTCATTTTTCTCACCCTTTTTGTTAGTCAGCTTACTGGTTGTTCTTATTTTACCCTTTTCATTGATATAAAATTCCCCGCCGTAGGGGTCCTGGGGAATTTTATCAAGTATCCCTTTTTCCACAAGCTGATCCAGATTTTCCGGTAAACTGTTAAATCGTTTTTTATGCTCACTCACGCCATCTTCGAGCATTTTTATCATTTTAAGCGCTTCCAGCCTTAATTTATATGACTCTTTGACAGCTTCCTTGCGTGCATTTTCATACATGTACTTCAAAAAAACTATCCCCAGTTCCGTTTCACCGCCTTCATAAAAATATCTCGCAGCAAGTTTTGTGAAAAGGGGGGAACCGCTGATTTCAGCTGCTTTTCTGAAATATTTTGCAGCTTTCTCATAGTCTTTCATAAAATAACTGTAATTAAATCCAAGAAAAAACGGTATTCTGTAATCCCAGATTCTGTATTTCATCACATATTTTAAAAGCGCATTAACTTCTTTCACCCTTCCAATGTCCCATACAAAAGCAGCCTGGGCAAAATAATAACTGTCTTCGTGATAGGGATTCAAAATAATAGATGTTTCAATTGTCCTGAAAAGATTGTAAAACTCAACTTCTTTATATTTTCTTTGCCTGAGCTCATTTACTTTGCCCCCATAATAAATAATAGATTTAAAAGTGAGATAATCCCCCATAAACCATCTGAATTCGCCCAAAACCGACTTATACAACTCTCCCTGGGGTGTGTATCCGAGCTTTTCCAGACCGGAACGCTGATTCATGTTTTGCTTGAACTCAGGCAAAAAGAGAGCAAAAACCACTAAAAAAACTATAAATATCAAATAAATCTTCTTCATATATTAAGTAAAATCCCTTTTATTAAAAATTATCAGAGTCAGGGAAAAAATCAGAGTGAAATAAATCAGAAAATAACAAAAAGAGAATATCACATCTGTTAAAGCTATATCCAGCGCATAAGTAGCATTGGCAACAAAATCCAGCCCGGAGAAATTCGGCAGGATATAGTAAACACCCTTTACAACAATTTCAAAAAAAGCTGAATAGTCAGCTGCAGCCTTCTGTAAAACATATTCATAAATTCCCTGGGATGCATTGCCTGCGATATAGACGGCAACGGTTGCAAAAAAGGGTACAAAAAAAGATGTGGAGAATGACGAAAAAAGAAAACCGAAAGCCATCACCAGTAAATATTTGAGATATTGGAAACAGAATGCTGTCAGAATATTTCCCCATAAAACAGGTAAATTTGATTCATACATTGCTGCAGATATTTTTATCACAATAAATGAAAACACAATATTCAAAAGCATCAGAATCAGCATTATAACAGCAAAGCCTGCAAACCTTCCGAGAATAAAACTTGTCCTGCTCACAGGATTGCCGAGAACTGTGTAGACATATTTGCGTTCTATATCACGCCAGACAGTGGCAACACCTCCGAAAACCGCCAAAAACAGCAAAATCGTGGAATTCAGCGTCAGAGACATCGTTATGGAAACCTCCTGAATCTGTCTCATGGAGAAAGAACTGAAAAAAGGCACAACTGCAAACACCACAATCAGCGAAACAATAAGCCAGAAAATTTTATCTTTAACACTGTTTTTCAATGTTTGTACGGCTATCAGACTAATCATATTGTTACTCTCCCGCTGTTAAATTAACCTCATTATTATCAAATAAATAAACTATTTCATGCAAAAAATCAATCACCCATTCAAAAGCGACTGCAAGATATTTTCAAGCTTCGAAAAATCAAAAGGTTTCAAAATACACTCATCAAACCCGTAATCCTTATAATTTTTCATTACATCATTTTCCGAATATCCGCTTGTGACAACTGTTTTGACTTTTTCGTCTATTTCCTTGATATCCTGGAGAATCTGCTCACCGCTTCTTGAGCCCGGAATGGTAAGATCAAGAATCGCAATATCAAAGATATTTTTTTGGAATTTCTCATAAACCTCGTCCTCACTTGCAGCTGTTGTCACCTCAAATCCAATCATTTCCAGATAAATACGCGAACTTTCCAATATTGGCGCCTCATCATCCAGCATAAAAATCCTCTTATTTTTAAAAACGTCTCTTTCTTTAATCTCATATTTATCTCTGACAATGGTATCATCATAAATATCAGTCATATCGCCGATATCTCTGTTTACAGGCAGATCCACTGTAAAAGTGGCCCCCAGTCCCTCTTTTGAATCCAATTCAATCGTACCGCCGTGCTTTGTAATTATCGAATAGGATGTTGCAAGCCCCAGTCCGGAACCGCCTGTTTTCGTAGTGAAAAAAGGGTCAAAAATTTTCTGCTGAGTTTCAGGAGATATCCCCTTGCCTTCATCTATAAACTTAATCCTTAGATATTCACCGGGATTCAGTTTTTTATCATCGGTAATATCAGCCTTTTCCACCTGTATCATAAGTTTACCGCCGTTTTCCATGGCATCCCTGGCATTAACTGCCAAATTTTGAAACACCTGACTCACCTGATTGCTGTCAACATATAACGGCGGCGTATCCGGTTCAAACTGGTAAACAACTTTTACATTCGAACCTGCCAAAGTAAAATCAACAGTATCCTTTATAATATCTTTGATCTGGGTTATTTTTTTTACAGGAGAACCTCCTTTGGAAAATGTCAGAAGCTGATTTGTCAGTTTTTTAGCCCGCTCAATAGAATTATCAACCTTTTCATATATTTTCTCAGCTTTCTTCTCATCATTTATTATTCTGACGAGTGAAATATTTGAACTTATTGCCGTCAGAATATTATTAAAATCGTGAGCTATACCCCCGGCCAATACTCCCACTGATTTAAGTTTTTCCATTTTTAGCAGTTCCTGCTGCATCATCTCGTTTTCCGTAATATCCCTGAAAACAATAACAACACCGATTATATTTTTTTCGTTGTCAAAAATCGGAGCTCCGCTGTCGGAGATGATATACTGATCCCCGTTTTTAGAGATAAGAAGAATGTCATTTTCCAGTGTGATATTTTTACCGCTTTGCAAAACCCTTTGATATGGGCTTTCAAGGCGTCTTCCCGTCTTTCTGTCAACTATATTAAAAACACTGTCTATATCTCTGTCTGCAGCCTCATTCCTTGAATATCCTGTCAACTCCTCCGCCACTCTGTTGATAACCACAATTTTTCCATTCACGTCGGTTGAGATCACGGCATCCCCGATTGAGCGGAGGGTTACACTTAAATACTCCCTTTCTTCCAGAATTTCTTTCTCGTACCGTTTGAGTTCCGTAATATCTCTGCCGAGAATAACCAAATTTTTTCTCTCACCATTTTCGTTAAAAATAGGAACTTTAAACATATCAAACACATTTTCAGTACCATCCGGAGAAACAATACGCTCCTCAGACCTGTATACATTCCCGCTCTTCCATGCTTCTTCATCAGTTTTCAGACAATTTATAAAAGCTTCTTTGTAGCAGTCGCCCACTAATTCAGCTAATTCAGCATCTGTCTTTTTATAATAATCAACATTTTTAAGAGAAAATAATTCAAGTGCAGCCTCGTTTGCGATAAGCCAGCGCCCTTTTTCATCTTTAAAGCAGATAAAATCCGGCGAAGCATTTATCAGTGCATTCATACGCTCTGCACTTTCGGCAATAGCTTTTTCCGCTTTTTTCCGTTTGGTAATATCCGTTGCCACCAGAATTATCGAATTGACAACCCCCTTATTGTCGTAAACAGGATTAATAGTAAATAAAGCCGGAAAGTTTTGCCCGCCTTTTTTCCGGAAATCCATTTCTCCTTTTATTCCGTCGTGTTTTATTTCAGAATTTCCCGAAATTATTTGATTAATCAGATCTTGGATACTTTCTTTTTCGGCTTCCGGGAACAGCTTTAATATCGACTTTCCAACAATTTCTGATGATTCATATTCGAAAAGCCTGGAAGCCCCCTTGTTAAAAATAACAATTTTCCATAAGTCATTTACAAGCTCGGCTTTTATTATTGCGACATCTCTTGCCGCTCTTAATATATCCAGCAGGTTCTTTTCCCGTTTTCTCAAATCCATTGTTTTTAAATAAACCTGCTTTTTCAGGCTTATATTCCAGTACCAAACCGTAATAACCAGTCCAACAAGTATCAAAAGAAATAAAATAAGATAGGGGATATATTTGACATAAGCAGGAGTCAGCTTTGTTCCCATCCATTTGTGCTCAATCTTTTTAAGGACTCCCGTATCTTTAGCTCTTCTCACCGCTTTGCTGAGGACGGAAACAAGAATATCATTGCCTTCGGCAACAGCCATGCAGTCTTTGCCCACATAAAGGGGATCTCCCACTATTTTTATTTCGTTCAGCAAATTGTTGTCTTTCAGATAGTGAATTACTATCTGCTCGTCAGCCACAGTAGCATCAGCTTTCCCTGTTAAGACCTTATTTGCCGCCTCTTCAAAATTATCAGTATACAGGATATTATAGTTGATGTTTTTGCTTGCCAGAAAATCCAGCGCATAATCTCCCCGCTGAATTGCCAGAGTTGCTCCGTTTAAATCCTCGCTGCCCTGGATTGTTGTATTGTTATCTTTTACAAAGATGGAAGCCGGAACCCGGAATATCATATCAGTGAATTCATATTTTTTATCTCTTTTGCGGGAATAAAAAAATGTGGTTATAACATCAGCCTCTCCTGACAAAACCATTTCCTTGGCGTTTGCGAAAGTCGTGTGTAGAAAACGGGGCTGAAAATTGTATTCAATCCCCATCCAGCGTGCCAGTTCAATACTCATTCCGGTTATCTGACCGTAATTGTTCACATATTCAAATGGAGGGTATCTGTTCTGGCTTACAAACGTAATTGTCTCTTTTTTCTCAAGATATGCCCTTTCCTCAGGGGTAAGCTTGTTTTCATGAAAACAGCCGCTTATAAACAAAAATACCGCAAGCAGGACCAAAAGAAAGAGTTTATTCCTCAAAATTTGTCTCCAAAAATATGCAAGTCTTTTAATTATACATCAAATACATCACTTGTAACAATAGACATCTGAATAAATATACCCGCATATATGTTTATTATATCACTTCACATGAAACAGTTTTCTCTTCACCACATAACAGTGGTTCATAGGAATGGCGAAAAATAAGAATTCAAGTATCGCACTTTTACTTTTTACTCGTCTTTGTTCACCCTGTTAAATATGAGCTATGCTGATTGCCTCTGGCATTTAACAGTTCAGGGAGTGCTAACAACGAGGCCAAAGGCCGTCATTGCGAGAAGTGCTAACGACGAAGCAATCTCGTATTTAAGAAGTATTCTCACTTACGGGACATGAGATTACTTCGGGACTTTGTCCCTCGTAATGACTCCCAAAAAACGTCTGGAATTCACCTTTAGGTGAATAAATAGAATGTTAAACATATTTACCAGTCAAAAGACTGGTGCTAACCGTAGGCATTCTTGCAAAGAGTCACAACGACGAAACAAACTCACAGTACGGTCATTACGAGCGTAGCGAAGCAATCTCGTATGCAGGTCATGAGATCGCCACGGGCTGCCGCCCTCGCGATGACGTTTACGGTCATTGCGAGGAGTGCTAGCGACGAAGCAATCTCATACTTGAGATTACCGCTTCGTCCGCCATTGAGCGGACTCCTCGTAATGACTTGAAAAAACGGAAATTGTTTCCCTACTTCCCCACTTCACCATCTCTCTACCTCACTTTTCACGCATTACGCATTACGCGTCACGCCTTACTGCCTTTTAAATAGTCAAAAAACTCATCTTCCGGCAAAGGCCGGCTGTAGTAATATCCCTGGCATCCGTTGCATCCGATTTCCCGCAGGAAGTCGGATTGGGATTTATTCTCCACTCCTTCAGCAACAACATTCAATCCCAGACTTTTAGCCATCCAGACTATACCCTTTATAAGGTTATTATCCTTTTCATTATCAGGAATATTCTGCAAAAATACCTTGTCTATCTTTATAGAATTCAATGGAAATTGTTTCAGATAGGCAAGAGAGGAATAGCCAGTACCGAAATCATCCATAGATATTTTTACACCAAGTCCGCTCAATTCTTTAAAAAGAGCAAGCGTAGCATCAAAATCCTTCATTGCCACATTTTCCGTAATCTCATAAACAAGATCAGTTGGTTTCAGCGAATATTTTTTCAAGGCATTCTTGGTTTTTGTCACAAGATTCAGATCGTTCATCTGTTTCACCGACAGATTTACCGATATTGTTAAATTTTCAAAACCTGCATCGTGCCATTTTCTTAAATTCTCACAACTTTTATTCAGCACATGATCTCCCAGAGTACCTATCAGTCCGCTTTCTTCAGCCGCTTCTATAAATTCATCCGGGCGTATAAAACGGGATGTATCCGTCTGCCACCTTGCCAGTGCCTCCGCACCAGTTATTTTTCCGGATGTCAAATCGACGAGTGGCTGAAAATACACTTTTATATCATCTTCTTCCAGAGCCTTGGCCAGTTTTGTAGTAAGAGAAATCTTCCTCTCCAGCCTGACTTTAAGATCGCTGTTGTAAAAATAATAATCATTGGCTCCCAGCTCTTTTGCTTTGTACATAGCCATGTCCGCATTTTTTATTAAGGATACAGAATTCCTGCCATCTGCAGGATAAACTGCAATTCCGATGCTTACACTTGTATACACTTCATGTCCGCCGACCTTCTTGGCAGAAGCAACGGCCTTTAATATCCTTTCAGTAACAGTAACAATACCGTTTTCATCTTCGATATCATTCAGTATAATGGTAAACTCATCCCCACCCAGCCTGGCAACCGTGTCAGATTCCCTGCAGCAATCCAGGAGGGTTTCGCCCGCCTTGATAAGCAAAAGATCGCCGATTTTATGTCCCAGCGTGTCGTTAATATTTTTAAAGTTGTCCAGATCTATGAAAAGAAGTGCAAACTTGCCGCCGTATCTTTCATGATGAGCAACCGCCCTTTTTAATCTGTCTTCAAACAGCTGTCTGTTGGGAAGACCTGTGAGCATATCGTGGGTCGCCTGATGCCTCAGTTCTTCTTCACTTTTTTTAAGCGAAGTTATATCATGCATAAGTATGATATAATTCATCACATTGTCGTTATCATCTTTCAAGACACTCACCGACATCCATTGGGGGAAGATTTCACCGGTTTTTTTACGGCACCATATCTCTCCTTTCCATCTGTCATTTTTTCTCACTTCAGCCGCCACTTTTAACAGATATCTTCTGTTTTCATTAAACGGCTGAATTTCCAAAGGTGAGAAATCCACAATCTCTTCTTCTGAATAACCCGTGGAATCAAGAAAAGCCTGGTTAACTTTTTGAATTTTCCCGTCAGAACTGACAATCATAATTGATTCTATGGTATTTTCAAATACACTCGCAAGAAGCTGAAGCTGTTTCTCATTGTTTTTACGCTCAGTGATATCTCTGAAAATACCTTCTATAATCTTTTCTCCGCCCTTTTCCACAAGACGCATGTTGGCCTCGGCAATTAACGGTTCTCCATTCTTTTTCTTAAGAATCATCTCATAGCCGTAAACTTCCTTTTCTGAATAAACTTTCTTTACCAAATCCTGATAAGTCTGTTCGTCATACAGAAGTTTAGAAGAAAAGTTCTTATACAAAATTTCATTTTTATCTCTGTAGTTAAGTAAACCAACACCGGAAGGACTTATAAGAATAAGTTCACCGTTTTCATTTATACAGAACTGAACATCCATAATATTTTCAAACAACGACCTGTACTTCTTTTCACTTTCAGAAATAATTTCACTGAATCTCAGCTGCTTAATATACGAATAAAGAATATAAATAAGAAGAATGGCAATGAATCCGCCGATAAAGATAGCTTTATTGGAAAAACTTGAAATATTCACCAAATTAACAAAAGAAGAATTGTTTAACGAAATTCTGTACACCGAGTTTATTTCACCGCTTTCCCACTGCCTGTGACACCGGGTGCAGTAATCCACTGTAACTACAGGAAAATAATAAGTAATTTTATCACGTCCGGCTTCTGTCAAAGGTCTGCTGATTTCTGCCGCTTTAGAATCTGTGGTTTTCAAAAATTCCTTGTTGGTGGAGTACACAACTTTGCCGTTTTTATTTATAAGCGAAAATTCCTTCACCTGCTCATACGTACCTATTTGTGTCAGTATATCTTCAAAAACTTTCATATTTCCCTTTTTCAGGGAATCATAAGTTGATAAAAAAACCGTATCTTTCAGATAACCCATATAGCGGTTGAGAGAACTTTCAACATCGCTTACCATCTTGTCCTTGGCAATGATTATAATGAGACACAAGAAGAAGACTATTACTGTCACAGGTACAAGAAAATGCAAATCAACGGAAAGTTGTCTGAAAAATTTTTTTATCCGCTTCATCATTTTTTATCTTTTTCCCTGTTTTTCACTTTTTTCTGCATCTCCCACCAGGTGATATCTTCCACCTTTTCAGCAGTAATATACATATCACTGTCAAACGGCCAGTCCGGATGAACACATCCCACACAGGGGGCATTGCTTTTAATACAAAAATTCGTATTGCCGTTCCAGTTCCGAATCGGGCAGTCTGAATATGTGACAGGGCCCCGGCAGCCTTTTTTAAGGAGACAGTTGGTTTTATCCTGTGCATAATCAGATAGGTATAAGTCCTGGCTGAAATGCTGAAACCTGTTGCAATGGTTATGAATAGTGTCTTTATAATATGTTTTCGGCGTTTTCAATTCCGTTATTTTTGGGATTTTTCCGGTGGCCGCAATATAGGAGATACTGCCCATAAGCCAATCAGGGTGTACAGGACAGCCGGGAATACGTAAATACGGCTTTTGAATATTCTGCATATCAAGGTATTCGATAATGGATACGGCTCCGGTTTCATTATTCACAGCTGCGGGTATACCGCCGTGCGAAGAGCATGTGCCGGAAGCCACAATTATAGAAGCATTCTCAACCGCAGGTTTTATAAATTCTTTTAAAGGCATACCCCCTATATTGCATGCGTTGGGAATACCCATTGGAATGCTTCCTTCAAAGACAAGAATATAATCACCGTTTTTTACTGTTTTTTCAAGCATTTCAAGGTAATCATAAGAACTTTCAAAGGAGAGCATGGGATGCACCTGAAGAGAAATAATATGCCTGATAAACTGCAGAAAGTTAGTTTCATTGCCATACATCATGGAGATCGAACAGCCGGCACAAACCTGCCCCTGAATAAAAATCACTTTTATCCTTTTTTCCTCAAGTTTGATAAAGCCGTCAAAAATATCAACTGCAAAAGCTTTATTGCCGAACAATAGCATGGATAGTTTTGCACTGTGTTGCAACAGCTGCCTTCTTGTTAACATAAACCACCTAATGTATTGAGCATGCCGTACACGGATCAAAACTCCTAACAATCCTTTCCGTATGCAACTTTATTGAGGCTTCATCGGAAGATTTTACGCCGATAAGCGCTTTTTCCACGATACCCTTCATACTACCAGTAGAAGGCCCGAAATTCCAGGTGGAGGGCATTACCATATTATACTCATCAATCCTGCCGTCCACCGTTGAAATTTTATGCATCAGATCTCCCCTGGCAGCTATGGAGGTTGCAAAAGCAGAACCTGTAATGTTTTGATTCGGATCCACAGTTACGATGTTGTCATCACCGGGTCTGTATTTTGAAATCAGATCAAACAAATATTTTAAAATTATTTTACATTCCA
Source organism: Flexistipes sp. (assembly GCF_036172515.1). Taxonomy (NCBI): domain Bacteria; kingdom Pseudomonadati; phylum Deferribacterota; class Deferribacteres; order Deferribacterales; family Flexistipitaceae; genus Flexistipes; species Flexistipes sp. Next base: position 25,655 of record NZ_JAXKVW010000012.1, on the reverse strand, counting down.
CAACTCTTGCCAGCAATCTGGACATCGTTGAAGAAAGAACATCACCTTGATAATATTTCGCAGTTTCAGTAGATATTGTTTTATTGTGGCTTATCAATAGCCTTGCGATAGGGCCGGTCTCCATAGGAAGCCCATCATATCTAGGCGCCTTTATCCAAGAGTAAGCATGGTTCTTACCATAATACGGTTTCCCTTCATCATCATAATATGATGATGCAAGTCTTTCACTTATTTTGTTATAATCCATAGGATAGAGTTTACTGTCGTGTAAAACACCCTCTTTAAAAAGCGGCTCCCAGCTCATTGACAGTGATTCATAACCAAAGAAACGATCATAAGTTGAGCCTATACCGAAATATTCCGGAAAATATTCGCACAATATCTGCACATCAGCGTAATAATCCTGAATCACAAAATCTGCTGTTTCTTCCAGTACCTTGTGATATTTATACAAAGAATCCAGTGTAACATCGGTTGTAATACCGCCCGGCAGCAACGCCTGGCAGAAAGGTGTTTTTGCTCCGAGTATTGCAAGTCCGGAAGCAGCTTTTGACCTTACATCAATAGCTTTAAAATAATTACGAACCATTCTGATACACAAATCTTCGTTCCGGATGAGCTTTGCATTCTCTTTCCTTTTTAAAAAAGGGTTGGAAGGGCGGGTTATCAGCTCTTTTATTTTAAGAAGATTTCTGTCCGATCCCGAATACTCACTGATAACATTAAAATCAACATAGTCAGGAAGACACAGATTATAAAAATGAATGATGTGATCGGTGATAACGTGCAAGCCCAGAATCAAATCCCTGAGAATCAGACCGTTAAAAGGAACATCCACTTTGTACAAATTTTCAATAGCTTTTACCGAAGCAACCCCGTGCACCTCATGGCATATACCGCATACCCTCTGGGTAATCCTCGCAGCATCAAACGGGTGCCTTCCATGGAGAATTTTTTCAAAACCGCGGTACATTTCGCCATGAACTTTCGCATCTTTGACTGTACCGGCTTCCTCTTCCACACTGATTTTCAGATGCCCCTCAATGCGGGTGAGAGGATCTATTTTCAAATTTTTTGACATAAGAATCTTACCTTTTGATGAAGCAAAATATGACTCAAACAATGAGGAAATTGTACAATTTATAACATTTTTAATCAAGTCACATAGTTAAAGAAACAAAAAAAGTCCCCGGTCTGGCCGGGGACTTAATTATTTGCATTAGCAAAAGTTTTGAATCATTATAAATTTTCCACCTTACCCCCTGATTTAGGGAAAGTAAGGTGGGGTACCTATTCAAAACTCCGTTAGTCAGTTTAAAATTTCAAACGAAATACAGCCTGACCGGAATAAGATTTATAGTCAGAGTTCATTTTTATTCCCGGTACCAAACTAAAAGAGTAACGTTTTCCAATTTCTATACCAAGCTCTGCTTTACCAACAATGGAGAAATCACTTATATCCTGCTCAACTTCCACTTTTCCGGAATTCAAGTTAGCCAGCTCCTGATCAACCGATATATCATTATCACCGGCTACCTGCTCCAGTCTTACCAGCGCTCCCAAGTAAAGTCTGTTATTGGATGATGTTCTCCAGTTCTTTTCACCGGAAATTCCCGCCATCAGTGTTGTATAAGAGTTGCTCTCACTGCTGTATTTCTTATCCCAGGCTGAATCTGATGCATCTGTTGTAAAACTGTCAAGTTCCCAGCGTGTCATTTCAGCACCAACATTAGGCATAATTTCCCAATCGCTGCCAGCAATTCGGTAACCTACAGTTAACCTACCTTTAAGACCGTTACTGTCATAGTCTGCGTCTTCTGTTAACTGATAACTTGGTCCGGTATACCCTGTATAGTCGTGATTTGTCCGGTATGCCATAGCTTTCAGACCAAAATACCAGGGAGAACCGTATCCTGCCAGTCTGTCGAGATTAATACCCAGAGAATAGAATGTCTGATCTTCTTCATCGGATCCCTGAATATCAAAATCAAGATTTCCTTTTGCATAGCCGCCGAAAACTCCAAAACGCAGTCTGTCTCCGATTCCCTTCTCATATCCCAAAACTAAACCTGTTGCGGTACTATCATAAGCTAAATCATCACCTTGCAAACTCTCATAGAAAGGATAAAGATAGACAGCATCTTTATTTTCCTGAGGACCAGCCTCATTGCCACTTAAATATCCCAGTGACGAGCCTGCATCAGTTGCTGTATTGTCGTTTTGTTCGGCCTGTGCATAATACACTTTGGTACCGGATGCAAACAATCCGCCGGAAAATGAACTGCCTGAGAGTATCCTGTCAAATATCGAATCTGCTATTATTCCAGTGTTTGTAACACCAAGGGAAGGAGTTGAATTTTGTGGATTATAGTCAAAAACAACGCCGGAATTCTCTCCCCTGTCACTGCCATACCATGAAACACCTATTTCAGGATTGGTAAACCCTTTATATAGTTTACCGAATTCTCCCGAAACCGTACCATTATCATTCTCAATGAGATAATATGGACTGTTGAAGCTTAAATCCGTTCCGGTTCTTGCTATAAGCCCGGCATCATTCAAATCGAGTGTTGAGTTATTATCCATGTAAATAGGTCTTTCATCCACACCCATCTGACCGAAAGTAATTGCAAATTTATCCTGCAGTCTTACGGATGAGTCTTCTCCGATTCTCAGTGTACGAATATCTGAATCAGCCTCAGGAGCGCTGCTCCACAGGTTTATCATACCGGTATTGGATATGTTAACAGTGTCTCCGGGCGCGCGTACAACATAAATGCCGGAAACATTGTCTACAGAGTCTGCCTGCTCTGCATCAATTTTTACAGAAATCAAGCCGTTATTTTCGATAGTGGTGTTATCTGTATCAGCGGCTACCATTCCTGCAACCTGATTTATATTTGAACCTTTACCACCGGTAACTGAAACTCCAATGTGTCCGTTGTTCACAAACTCAGAATCTCCGCCTAAATATATTCCAGTTATTCCTTCAATATTAATAGTCGAATTGTCACCTGATGCATCGCCGGCTCTTACACTTGTCAAAACAGAGCCTGTATTTTCAGCATTTTTTACTCCTGTTTCAAAACTCAAACCACCTACACCGGAAATATTAACTGTTGAATTATCTCCCGCAGCGTCACCTGCTGAGGCTACTACAGATATTTCCCCTGAGTTTGTAAGGTTATCAACGGAGGAATTAAATTCTCCTCCAAATATACTTTCTATTTCGGCTGTAGTGTCATAGCCAAGCGCACCTCCACTTTTAGCTACAACATTAATATTTCCTGAGTTAGTAAAGTTATTAACACCACTATCACTACCCGGCGTTACATCCATAAATGCTCTTACTGACCTGTATCTTGTCATAACTCCTATTATATTAGCTATATCAATATCAGAATTATCCCCTGAAGCTTCACCGGTTTCAGCGTTAACAGAAATAGTGCCGGTATTTGTAAAGTTATCCACCTTTGCATCAAAACTTGTACCCGCAACATCCCAAATATCCACATCTGTATTGTTACCTGCAGCATTACCTAGTTTAGTGTCTACTGAAATATCACCCGTATTTTCAAAATTATTTACCATGTCCGAATAGGCATCAAAATTCGCACCGGTAACACCTTCAATTCCAACAGAAGTGTTATCTGCAGCAGCATTGCCACCCAGTGAACTGACGGAAATTAAACCTTCATTTATAAAATTCCCAAGGCCGCCGTAATATCCGGAGCCTACTAAAATCCCCGTTAACCCACCAAGGTCAACTCCTGATTCAATTCCTGAAGCGTCCCCCGCTTCAGTATTTACTGAAATAGTACCGGTATTTGTAAAATTATCCATATAGGAGGCCACACCAACTCCGGCTGTTTGAAAAATACTTATATCGCTATCGTAGCCGGAAGCATCGCCGGTTCTTGCATCAACCGTAATGTCACCATCATTAACAAAATTACCAACACCTCCGGTTTCCGGATTCATACCTGCCAGGACTCCTAAAACCCCAGAGACACCCACACGGGAATTATTATCCATAGCGCTGCCTGCCTCGGCAGAAACAGCAACTGTCCCCGAATTTTCAAAATTGTATAATGTATTGCCAAAAAGCACTCCATACACAGGAAAATATGGGAAGTATGTTCTTGACACCTTCAACGAAACCTCATCTATTGAGGCACCCCCTACTTTCATTCCAGATGAACCTACTAAAACAGCTGAACCTTCTCCTGTTGCGTTACCAGCTGATACTTCTGTGACAATACTTCCCTCATTTGTAAAATTACCCACTTCACCGAGAAAACCCATACCAAAATCAGACAAACCTACTATTGAGTCTATTCCTGTTGCACTGCCTGCTGAGCCCTGAGAAATCATGGTCCCTTTATTTGTGAAATTGAACACTTTGCTGTAATCAATCCAAACTGAATTTGCCGTAAAAACACTTACCCAAGATTCCTGTCCGGCTGCATCTCCAGCTTCAGCAGAAGCGGAAATGGTGCCGCTGTTTTCAAATGAGCCGACATGTAAACCAGATGATGGAACTTGTTGTACAGTTCCCTGTAATTGAGGGATATTTGAAGGAATTGAATCTGTGTAAAATACCTCTGAAGTGCTTCCTATATCAACTCCCAGCACATGACCTGCGTAAATTTCAGAATAATCACCAATAGCGCCACCTGCTTTTACAGAAGCCTCTATATTGCCGGAGTTGACAAAACTGTTCACATCAAAATCATTTCCAATATAAGCTCCATAAGTTCCTGCATTAATATCGTTTTTATCTAAAGCAAATACATCAGATGTTCTAACTGTACTGCTGTCACCGTTTGCATTCCCCACAATATTTTCAACCACTATATTTCCCGAATTGTTAAAATCACCAACATTGCCCGAAAGCAAAGTTCCTTTAATGTTGTACGATTCAGCATTCGAAGAATAGCCATTAGCATCACCGGTAGTGGTACTTACTATAACACTACCTGAGTTATTAAAATTATTCACATCACCATATACTGATGCTCCGGAAACAGTGTCTATACTGACGTTAGTTTCATTATCATTTGCACTGCCTGTTTCAGCACTAACAGTAATATCTCCTGAATTTTGAAAGTCATTAACACCATTAACAGAGGCTCCTGACACATAACTTATGAAAGAACCGGATGAAATATTGTCAGCATTACCGGTTTGAACATTAACATCAATCAAACCTTCATTACTGAAATCGCCCTCATTAAAATAAGAAGAAACTCCAACAACTTCGTCAACATATGCATAAGAATTATAGCCATTAACATCTCCGGTTAAAGCGCTGACTGATATTTGTCCGGAGTTGGTAAATGAATCATTTAAACTATCAACAAATATACCGCGAACATACTCAATATAAGATTCAGTGTAATTATCATTGGCATCACCGGATTGAGCATTAACATCTATAAAGCCGGAATTTTCAAAACTCTCCACAAAACTTAAGTATACTCCATTAGCATCATAAATGTATGAATCGCTATTATCGTAACCATTAGCATTCCCGGTCAAAGCGCTGACTGATATTTGTCCGGAGTTGGTAAATGACTCAACTGCACCATTTAAATTAACTCCGTAAACAACATCAATATACGACAGTCCATCATCAAAACTGTTGGCATCACCGGTTTGAACATTAACATCTATTACTCCTGTGTTACTAAAGTCAGCATTGACAAAACCAGCATTAATACCGTAAACATTTTCTATCCCATTATATGTGTAATATCCTTCATTAAACCCCAATTTTGCATCTACCGATATTGTTCCGGTATTATTGAAGCTTTCTATCAATGAACCTAACTCTACACCTATAACATTATCAATATAAACATCGGAGTAAGAATCCAGGTTTCCTATTCCATTCCCGCCTTCAGCAGAAACGGAAATATTGCCGCTGTTCAAAAAATTATCAACACTACCGGTCATATATATCCCCGATACTCCCTCAATATCAATATAATTATTTGAATTATTGTCATTGTTATTCCCAATATTTGCATTAACAATAATATCTCCTGAGTTGCTGAAACTATTCATATCAGCATCACTGAAAACACCTGTGGCAGATGAAGTTAAGTAGCCGTCGATAGAACTTCCAGCCTCTGAAACAGCAGATATAACTCCCTCATTATTAAACTGTGTAACATTATCCCTAAGATAAACACCGGTAGCAACAGAGGAATAATTGTTACCATCTGTTACATTTCCGATACTGCTGTGAGCACTTATACTGCCGCTGGTAGTATTATGGAAAGACAAATTGTCCACGTTAAGCCCATACACACCGTAGGCTTTAGCGCTTTCATTATCGCCAACAATTTCCGATGCGGTGATATTATCAGAATTAGTATACAATCCTGATATACCCGTAATGTTATCCCCGTAGTCGACAGCAAGAGCTGTACCCGATAAAAATACAAACAAAAGCACTCCCAAAAACATTACCGATTTTCGATAAAATCTACGTTTCATTTTCTTCCCCCTGTTTTTATAAGTTACTGTAACTTAATATATATACATGCACACCTTTACGGCTGCATGTTTCCTTCCTCCCTATTTAATTTTCAGGAATAAATGTCACATACTAATTGGATATTTATTTATATTATACCATCTTAAAAAAAATTATGTCCAATATTTTTCAATTTTTTTTAAATTTAACTTATTATCTCAAATTTTGCAAATATGCCTACGGCTAACACCAATCTGAAAGACTGGTAAATATGTTTAACATTCTATTTATCCGATCATAGCTGATGCTATGCAAAAAACTGTCACCTCGACCGAAGCGGAGAGGTCTCTATCGTCAAACAACTTAATATCATACCCCACCCAACCTCCCCTAATTTAGGGGAGGAGCTTTATCTCCCCTCCTATCAAAGAGTTAGGAGGGGATTAAGGGGTGGTAAAATTTATAAGTATACATTATTCAAAAGTTTCACTTTAAGGTTTCTCCACTCCACTGAGCACTTAAAGTTTAAGTGCTCGGGTGTAAATCTTTACCATATGAAGCTATATGGTAAACAAATATGCAAATGTGCTTACAATGATAGTTTTGCAAAATAAACTTTGCCCGTCTGAAGCCGCACTTACTGAATTATCCAAAGTTCTCAAAGTGATTATTTTAATTTATCTCCAATGCACCTATATCAGATTGCAAATTTGCAGGCCTCTCAAAACCAAGCTGGTCATAAACAGAAATGCTATTGTTCAAGGTATTTGTCAGAATATCCATATAAATATTTGAATTTTCGTTTAAATATCCCGTTGAAAACAAGCTATCCCAGATATTTCCGTTCAGAATACTTTCATCATAACTCAAGCTGTAATTATCATGCATATATTCGCGAAGTTTCTGCCAAAATAAAATATAAGGATAATTACTAAGATTGGAAGGCCAGGTTTCTGCAGGACCATAGAAATTCACATTATCCAAAGAAGTAATGGAATTATTGTCAGGATCTGTATAATGCTGAATTCCTGAAGTATCAGGGTCTATATCGTAATTCAAAAGAAAATCCTCAAAAGAAGTTATAAAATTATTGGTTAAGTTATCTACTTGCAGATAATTTTCCAGCCTGTCTAAAAATATACGTAAGAAATCGCTGTCTGCAGTGCTGCCCGACAAATTATATTGACCTTCTACATAATTCACCGAATAAGTGTCAGGAATTTTATCCAGGGCATTACCGGCGGGCCGGTAATAAAGTATCACAGGCCCACCTGCATCAACACCTTTTGAGTTGATTATAGAAGATTCTTCAATACCTGTTGTCAGATTAAGCACCTGACTCATATCAACACTGTTTACATCTCCCACTTTCGGATAATGTATTCTGATCAAAGATCTCCACAAGTACTCTCCTACAGGCACTAAAATATGATCAAAATTAACTTTACCAAACAAGTTGTAGCCACCGGAAATAAAAGACAGCAATGAGCCGGTGAAAATGTCTTCGGCTTTTATTGTACCGTTATCATAATGCAGTTTATTTCCGGCAACTATAGACTGGCTTATCTTCATATCTTCCACAGCGTGAGCGTTTCCTATGGTAGCTGCAATACCGCCGCCGCCTATATTCGGTTTATTCAAATCATCTATTCTAAGTTTCCCACCTACTTCATTATTCACAATTGTGGAGCTTTTTATTTCCATATAGCCGTTTGACATGTAAATGCCGCCGCCACGCCAATAACCCATATCCAGGAGAAAGGGTGGAAGGTATGGATAAGGCTCGGCGAGATTCTGCGTTACAGTTGAATTAACCACTGTAATTTTTTTCTGATTACCTATACTGCCGCCGTCTGAATATATTCCACCACCGTAAGCAAACATCCCCTGAATAAGATTACCGGAGATACTTGACCTTTTAATTATTGAATTATCGGAATACGGATCTATGCCTCCGACAGAATAAACTCCACCTCCGGCTGCTCCGACACCAACAACCTCATTACCGCTGATAACCGAGTCTTCTATCTTAACGATATTTGCATATACTCCTCCGCCAAAGGCACCCCTGTCTCTTGCCTGGTCAAAATCCCCCAGACAACTGTTATGGTATATCTTACTGCCGATTATTTTCGCCGTTCCCCAAACTGCCACACCGCAGCCCCGGGACAATGTCCATGGCTGACTTTTCGAATCCAGCTTTTCGGCTTTATTATTACCGCCGGTAATGGACACATTTTTCAAAACAAGATCACCATATACTGCCAGTACTCTTGCATATTTATTATCAGAAACTCCATCCCATTTAAGTGTTATTCCATTTGTAAGATCTGATGCATCCAGAATTAGATTTTTTCGGGCATACAGCGCAGATTTACCGTAATCCCGGTCAAAATACCCTTCGAGATATGATACCGGCCCGCTCGGCTCCATTCTCATCCCCATAACTTCACCTTTTAATATGGTATGATTATCTGCAATTTTATTCAGATAAATTACTTCACCGTCCAAAGCCTGGTCAAAAATAACAGGCTGATTACTGTAAGCATTGTTTACAGCTTCACGAAGTGAAATTTTGTTATCGGAAGGATTTATTGTATCTTCTGTCGTGGTAACAATAATAGGCGGCGGTATTGAAGAATATCCGGGAGGTTTCTCGTAACTTACTACAGCATTGTCTCTATCACTGTAACCGTCACCGTCTTCATCCTTGTAATAAATGTTAGATAAATCATCAGAGATATTTTTCCCGGTAATATCATCTAAATTAAAACGAACATTTTCGTATATAGATTCTATAAAGGTCAAAGAACTGGTATTATCATCGGGGAGTAAATCTTCGTAGCTTTTACCCGGCTCTGCATGTTTAAAATAAATGTTATGTTCCAAAGGGTCAAAGTGAAGAAGGTCATCCGAATTTATCACATCATCACCCGTGATATCACTGCTTAGTAATTTTTCGGAAATTATGTTTAAATCTCTTATTAAATCATTTACGCTGAGATACCCTATATCCAGCCTGCTTTGCAGAAGTCTGTAAGCTATCTCTGTTAAAACATTAACAGTGATGTTGCCAGTAAAAGAGCTTTCCGTTAAGAAAGCCCGAATCTTTCCACTGTTTTTAATAATATCAGTAGTGTTTACAATTCCGTCATCGTTGGGATCAATATCGCTGCCTCCATTCACCTCTACCAGGTAAAAAGAACACGAATTATTATCAGAAAAGGAGAAAATACCTGTCTGGTTATAACTGTTGATGTTATAATCTGAAGTATTGCCAGCAAAAACAGCAGCAGATAAATTATCTGAACAATAAACATTTACATTTGCATTACTTAATGGTCCCAGAATAGCTCTTCCGGTTACCTGAACTGCGGAAGCAGCTGGAGCTTCAGGCTGTATATTAGTGGAATCTGAAGATTCTCCACCTGAACCACCGCAAGAGTAGAGAAACAACAATAAGAAAACAGCTATAAAATAAGATAACTTTTTCATGATCAACTCCACTTTTTATTTTTATTTTAACATATTTAATCAAGTTTCGCACTTAGTTCGATTTTGAGAGGATGCCTGTGACCAGAACCAGTCTGAAAGACTGGTAAATATGTTTAACATTCTATTTTTCCGCCCATAGCTAATGATGTGCAAAAAACTGTCACCTCGAGCGTAGTCGAGAGGTCTCTATCGTCAAACATCTTAATATCATACCCCACCCAACCTCCCCTAATTTAGGGGAGGAGCTTTATCTCCGCTCCACCGAGCACCGTACTGAGTGCTCGCTTCCGGTCGAAATGGCAGGTTGAGACTTTTGACTTTTGAATAAGTATCCCACATATTCGGGGACTTAAATTTAAGTGCTCAGAACTTTATTGTTATTTTATAAGAATACTGGGAGTGATATCTTTTCGAAAATATGAAAAGATATTACTTAACTTTTTAATTATTCTTTTGCCGATATTGTCTTTCGAACCCAGAAAAGACGGGCAATTACAGCAAGTAAAAACAGGATATTATTGTTTTCACTACTACCGGCAATTGAGCATCCACCGCCTCCGCCGCCGCCTGATGAGAGTTCTGGGGTAGTAGTTGTGTTATCAGTTGTATTGTCCGTTGTATTATCGGTAGGGCTTGTTCCGGCATCGTTAGTCGCATCACCTGTATTATTGTTGGTAGAGTCCGTTGTATTGTCATACCAGTCAATATTTACAGTTGCTCCGGAGCTTGCTTTCAGACTTAAGACAATATTTTTATACCTGTATTCCGGCAAATCAGGATCAAAAGAGCCCATTTTAATGTAATTTGTTGCAGTTTGACCACATGAGCTTGAGCTGTTCAGAGTTATTTCAGCATGTCCAGCTCCATCCAGGGACCAGCCTCCACTGAAAGTTGTATCTGCTAAGTCTGTCTCAAATTCATCCCTGAAAGCATCGCTGTATTTACTAATAAGACCAAGAGAATCCGGTTTTGCCAGATATTCGTTATATGTTGAAAATATAAATGAGCCGGGTGCATAAATATCCACCCAGTCGCCGTAATTACTGAAAGAAGAGGCATCCTCGTTTTCATTTAGAGAACCTACGGCAGTCACGTTATCATAACCGGCAGGATAATCTTTCGTGGTTTCATTATCATTTCCGGCGGCGGCAAATACGTAAATCCCATTGTCTATAAGCTGTTGTATAGCATCTTGTTCCTCACTTACAAAGGTATTCCCGCCAAAGCTCATATTTACAAATTTTATATCATACCCCTTATTCTTAAGCTCCAATATTTTATCAATAGCACTGAGTTCGGCAGAAAAATCTATATTAAGAGAATTATCACATGTAATCTTCATATTCAGAATTTTTATATTGTTATTCACGACACCCGCTACTCCAAAATTATTATTTGTAACAGCACCTATTATACCGGCAACATGGGTTCCGTGACCTATATAATCGTAAGTATCTTCAATATTTTCTGTAGGGCAAAAATTAAAACCAAAATTGCCGTAATCTATGCCAGTCAAAAGATTGCTTTGCAAATCCGGATGATTCCATGCAATCCCTGAATCCATCACAACTACGATAGGGGGTGAGGTATTACTTTGCTGTTCAAAGTAGTCCATCCCTTCCGGCCAGTCGATGTCGGAATCATTTGAAGCATCCAAACCCCATTGAACATCAAAAAACTCATCATCGGGTTGAAATGAAGATGCGCTATCAGGATTTGTGCCACTTAAATATTTATAAAAATTTAGTTTTTTAACATCACCTTTCGATGTGGTTATAGTTTCGGAATTATTTAGTAAATCCTGTTCGGAATATGCCCCAAAATAACTGTACCCCAAAGCAGCAACTGCGGTGACAAAAGGAGTAGCCATAGAAGTCCCCGACTCCATAGCAAAAGCATCGGGAGCATCACTGGCAGAAACCCTTACTGCATCAACACTTGCCGTATCACCGGAAGAGCCTTCAAGACATATTCTCAGAGAAGTAGAGTTAAGATTCTCCATATAAGAAGGCATGGGTAAAACTCTGTAAATGTAATCCATCTGAGAATAACCGGACTGAGTAGTCAAATCAACCCAACCGCTTAAGTTTCGAATACTTTTCAGTTCTCTTTCAGGGGGATTTATTTCCTTTATCGTCGAATTATCGAAAAGAGATTCTATCACTTGTCTCTCACCGGATAAGTATACATTGTCTCCGATTGTTATAACCCTCACACTATCAGGGACAATTAAATCCGGATTTTCCGAACCCGTATATTTAAACAACACATTTTCGGCAAAGACATTTAAAGCAATCAGACAAAAGAAAACAATCAGAATTTTACGCATTTTAAACTCCATAACAGCGTGACATTATACAACATCAAGAGAGGGTTGCATAATTAATCCTCTTCACCCATACGATTTTTATGAAATTCCACAAAGTCCCTGTCGGATTTAAGAATGTGATTAATAAACCACTGATTTAAATCAAAATATATATACTTTAAGATATCATCAGTTGAAACTTCATTCTTGCCTTCTTTGAAATGATCAATTTTTTCTATCATATCAACAAAATCTTTGTGCTCGCTCTTGTGAGCCCTTTTACGCGGATATCCCGATTCTTCCATCAATTTTTCTTCTTCATTAAAATGTATATGGGTATACTTAATCAGAAACCGTTGTACCTTTTCCAAATCTTCATTTGATGATTCATTGATTACTCTTGAAACAAATTTATCCATAAAAGTGAATAAAGCTTTATGCTGTGCATCAATAATCCTAACACCTGTGATAAGTTTTCTTGAAAACATTCTGCTGTTAATATAGGGAATCAGCTCATATTTAACTTTCGATAAATAGTCTTCATAAATTTTTTCAGCAAGTTGTTTTATCTGTGAAAGATTTTTTATATTTTTACCGCCATAGTAAACCTCAAGTTCCAACAACAAGTTATTCATATCCGGCAGATACTTTTCAACACTGATGTTTATAGTGTTTTTATTCTGGTAGGAACAGCTGTCCATCAGGAGGTCTGCATATCTTTTAAAATTTTCCAATGTCGAAATACAATGCTTCAGTTCCTTTGTTTTAATTTTTTCGGTAGGGGTGCCAATTATTCCTTGCAGCAATAAGCTGACATCATCGAAACTTTTTGACAACGTGTTAACACTAAAGGTCTTTTTTTCACTCATAATATTTATCCTGTTATAATTATTTAGAATTTTAACCTATCCACAATTATATTTCAATCTTTGACTATAAAATGTTTTTAGAATTTTCAAATTTGCTTGAAGTCAATGTAAAAAAACATAATTTATTTAAAAGGAGGTAAATATGAGAAAATTAATATTTTTTCTATCTTTTGTAATTTACTTTAGTTCATTCACTTTTGCAATTGCAGAAACCAAGCCTGTCCAATTCAGCCTGACACCTGATGTAGCTGTTCATGACAAAGATACATACATACGGGGCTTAACCCTAAATATCTGGGGGGAAAATCCTCAATCAGCTCTGGCACTGGGACTCGTAAACGGCTCTACTGGTAACAGCAAGGGTTTCAGCTGGAGCATGTTTTTAAACTATGCTGAAAATTATAAAGGTGTTCAGTGGGCACCGGTCAATTACACAAAATCTGATTTTGTGGGTTGGCAGTCCGGAATACTTAACTACACAAAAGGCTCAGCAAAAGGGCTGCAGTCCGGCTTTGTAAACTATGCCGGCAGTTTCACCGGTTTACAGCTCGGTTTTGTAAATTATGCAGCAACAATGGATAAAGGTGTCCAGATTGGTTTTGTAAACATCATTCCGGAAAATAAATGGTTTACTAATCTGCCGAATGAGTTTGCAAAGGGTATGACCATAGTTAACTGGCGCTTCTAAAAAAGTAACTATGCCCCGGAATCAATAGAAAAGATTTCGGGGCATTTTTATTAAATTTTCAAGTTTTGCACATTACCGGGGAAGAATATTAGTTACCACATTCCGTGTCCGCTTTTTTAGAAGCGGCAGGGCCTCTTCTTTTTTCATGTTCATCTGATTAGCCCAGGCAGAAAGCCGCATACCATGAGGGAAATAATGACTTTTCTTGGTAATACTGCCGGAACTGGTATTTGAACCACTTGTTCCTCCGCCGGCTGCCATTCGGCTGTTGCCGGTACCAGCGGCATCAAGGGTGCCCGCTCCGGTATTCCTCATCAATTCATATTCAACCTGCTTCCCACTGTATTCCTCAAGCACAAAATCGATGATCATCGCCCATTCACGGGGTTTGGAAGCATTTGAAATGCCCTGACCAATCAACCCGCCTGCCCCAACTCCAACGGCGGCTCCCGCCGCCCAGTTGTCGGTGGCATTTGCCACGAGAGCTCCGGTTCCAACTCCTACAGCTGCTCCACTGATAACGCCCATATTTTTTGCAATTGCAGTTCCTCCTGATTCGGGCTTAACCTCGCCAAAGTAACGAAGTGAAGCACGCAGCCGGTAATCAGCCTCATATGGGTCACTCACAACATTCCAACCCTGTTCTCTGGCGGCATCTCGCAATTCATCTGTTAAATTCACCGACTGGGCGTCACTAATATTTCTAAACGAGATATATACGTTTTTATTCTCCGGTTTAGGTGGTTCCAATTGTGGAGGAGGAACTACCCAGACCGTACCACTTCTCGGTTCTGCATATTTATTGGCCGTTATTTTGCCCAGTCCCCTGGAAACGCTGGTACAGGAGGCAGCAAAAGTAACAACGGTTATCAACACTGCAGTAATTAAAACTTTTTGTTTTCTCATAATTCCCTCCATAATTTTCATATTAATGTGTTCTACATATTTACCAGCCTTAAGGCTGGTGCTAACTAAAAATTAATGCTTCTTTTAAAAATTCAAGTATTATATAGGGGCAAAACGCAATTATTCGGGAATACTTTTAATAAGTAAATTCTGCTATAAAAATAATACCTCGCAAATACTGAATTTTCAAGTATTAAAATTTATTTATTGTTTCCCCCAAAGTGCGTTAATAGATAATCCAAATCAATATGTGAAAACAATCATTTGTTTGCAAAGCTAAGACCCTTGACGAAAAAGGTTAATTACACTATAAATTAGAATCATTAAACCTTAGGAGGTCTTTATGGCAATCTATTCTTGGAAACCGTCATTGAGTGTTGGAATTGAAGAGATAGACTCTCAGCACAAGCAATTGATAAAATACATAAATGATCTTTCCGAAATTATAGACAGAAAAGCCTCTCAGGAAGAGGTCAGAAAAATATTCGATGCTCTTTTTGATTATACAAGAAATCACTTTTCTCTTGAAGAGAAACTTATGGAAAAACACGGCTATCCCCTTTATGAAGCACATAAAAAAGCTCATGACAGTTTCTGTGATAAAGTTATAGCTTTTTTTGAAGATTATTCGAAAGGTAAGCCTGTGGGTGAAAAGTTAGTTACATACTTGGGTACCTGGCTTATTACCCATATTGCCAAAGACGATAAAGATTATGAACCGTTCATGAAGTCTGCTATGGAAAAGGAAAGCAAATCCAAATGGTACCAGACTCTTATTTAAAAGATATGGAAGAAATAATTTCATAAAAATAAAGGATGCTTAATTTATCCTTATAAGGTTTCGCACTTACACTGTTTTCACGTCTTTGTTCACCCTGTTAAATATCAGCTTCGCTGATTGCCTGTGGCATTTAACAGGGCAGGGAGTGAGAGCAACGAAGCAATCTCTTTATTTTCTTGTTTTGAGATTGCCACAACCCTGTTTCCACAGGGTTTCGCAAGGATGCCTATGGCTAGCACCAGTCCTTTAGACTGGTAAATATGTTTAACATTCTATATATTCGCTAAAAGCGAATGCTAGACAAAACGAAGTGCGAAACTTTATTTATAATTGTCGTAGAAAGTCTTTAAGTTCTTCCAGATGAAAAGGTTTTGTAAGAGCCCCTTTGAAGCCGTAATTCCTGTAATCAGACATTACAGGATCATCGGCATATCCGCTGGATACCACACAAACAGCTTCAGGATCAATTTCAAGTAATTTACAGGCTGCTTCCTCTCCCCCCATACCTTTTGGAATAGTCAAATCCATAATAACGACATCATAGCGTTTACCTTCTTCCAATGAATTTTTATATTCTTCCAAAGCGGCCTCTCCGTCCGGAACACATTCCACGCTGAAATTAAAGCTTTCAAGATATATTTTTACCGAATCGCATATAAGGTCATCATCATCCATAAGCAATACTCGTAATTTTTTATCTTTTTTAAAGTGCCCGGCATATGCCTTTTCGTCGATTTCTTCTCTGCAGACTGCCGGCAGATAAACAAAAAATGTGGTTCCCATTCCCGGGGTTGATTCAACATCGATATAACCCCCGTGCTTTTGGATTATTGAGTATGCTGTTGCTAAACCAAGGCCGGAGCCTATCTCTTTCGTAGTGAAAAACGGGTCAAATATTTTACCGATATCCTTTTCCTTTATACCTGCTCCCTCATCTTTGAAACTTAATTTTACATACTTTCCTTTTTTGACTGCAGGGATTTCAGACTTTTCGGTGTCAATATTCTCCATTGTGACATAAAAGTGACCGCCTTCCGGCATAGCCTGTTTTGCATTAATCACAAGGTTGGAAATTACCTGCTGTATCTGCCCCTTATCCACCAAAACAGTCCATAAGTTATCATCCTGTTCAAAAACAGCTTTCACATTACTGCCTGACAAGTCAAATTCCACAGTTTTTTTGACAATTTTGCCTATATCAGCTTTCTCCTTTATGGGCTCCCCGCCTTTTGAAAATGTAAGCAGCTGATTTGTAAGACTTGTTGCCCTCTCCATTGCTTTTTCTGCAGAACTTAAGGCATCATAAGCCGGATGACCTGCTTTCAGCTTCATTTTAGCCAGTGCAATATTGCCGAATAACGCTGTCAGTAAATTATTAAAGTCATGAGCTATCCCTGCAGCCAAGGTCCCGACACTTTCAAGTTTCTGCATCTTAAACAGCTCATTGCGTGCTTTTTTTCTCTCATCTCTTATTTTGAAAATCCGGATTCCATAAGACAAATCCGCGGCAAGATTTTCAAGAAGCCTCAATTCATCTCTGCCGAAGGCATTCGGATCTTTTGCATAAATATTTAAAGCTCCGAACACCTCACCGGCCTCTTTTAAAGGGAGAGCAATGGAAGATTTATAACCTCTTTTCAGAGCCTCATCCCGCCAAACTTTATACTCCGGGTCTGTGAGTATATCCCTGCATATCTCAGGTACACCTTCACGTATGTATTTACCGGTAGGCCCCCGCCCTTTTGGATTGTCACCCCAGCTGATTTCAACATTTTCAAGATAATCGTCTTTAAAGCCATAATGCGCCACAGGCTTAACTGTTTTACCCTCATCATGCAGAACCATTCCAACCCATGCCAGTTTGTAATCACCTTCCTCAACAATAATTCTGCAGATATCATTCAGCAGCTCTTTTTCACTTTTAGCCCACACCATCGTCTCATTACAGGCACTCAGGGTCTTCAGTGCTCTGTTGGATTTTTTCAACGCTTCTTCAGCTTTTAATCGGTCGGTTATATCTTTCAAAACACAATAGGTCTGCTTGAAACTGCCGTCTTCATAATATCCTATACTCCCCTCCTGCAGCATATCAATATAATGACCGTCCTTGTGGCGGATTTTCAGATGAACATCATGTGCATAGCCGCGTTTTTTAAAAATTTCAAATTTTCTCACAAAATTTTTTCTAAAATCCGGATGCAGAAAATCCCCTATCCAGACGCCCACCACCTCATCCTTACTGTAACCCAATGTTCTGAGCCAGGCCGGATTTACATCAATTATATATCCTTTTTCATCAAGTGACTGATACGAAAGGGGAGCATTATCATAAAGCGTTTTGTATTTTTCACTGCTCTCTTTTAAAGCCTCCCGCATATTATATTCTTCCGTAACATCCCGGAAGACCATTACAACCCCTGTAATTTCACCATCTTTATTTTTTATGGGCGCTGCGGAATCGGCTATCTGATATTCATTCCCATCTTTTGAAACGAGAAGGGTATGATTGGCAAGTCCAATAACCCTACCTGTATTAATAACCTTTTCCATAGGATTCTTAATTTTTTTACCGGTTTGAGCATTTCTAATCTCAAAAATTTCATAGAGAGGTTTTTTGACAGCATCCGCAATATCCCAGCCAGTAAGTTTCTCAGCTACAGGATTCATCCTTTCGATTCTGCCTTGAGAATCTGTTGATATAACGGCATCTCCAATGGAATTGAGGGTGGTACGCATATTTTCTTCACTTTTACTGATCTCTGCATTTTTTATTTTAAGAAGATCCCTCTGTCGGATAGCCAACAATAAAAAAACAAAAACAGGTAGTGTCACAACCACAAAGAACCAGACGCCATATTGCCTTAATATGTCTTTTAGAGTAATCTCTCCCCAGTTTTCAAAAGGCCTTGCCTTAACGGCTTTCAGACAATCTTCCACACTTTGATAGTTATCAGGTATTGTCCAGCCTGCAAGATGAGCATCTTTTGCAGCTTCGGAATCCGGCTGCATATTCAGAAGCACTACTGCCACTTTCTCAGCCAAAGCTGTATCCGTATGAGCAGCCTTTGATATCGGCCATTCAGGATAAAGACGGGTGGAAGATACAAAAGGGAAGTTTTCATATTTTTGTTTATTTATAATTTTAAAATTATGTATGTTTATTACGCCTTCGGATTCCATACGCTCCAGTGTCCCCGTTCGAACTGTTCCGGCATCAACGCCACCGTTCTCAACCGCCAAAACAACGGCATCATGAGTTTCACCGAAAAGTAGCTTTGAAAAATCTTCCTCTGGATTAATTTTTGACGATAAAAATTCCCTTTTCGCCATCAGCCAGCCGCCGAAAGAAAACGGGTCAACTGCCATAAACGATTTTCCCTTTAAATCATTAAATGAGTTAATATCATTTTTGTCTTTCTTAGTAAAAACGACTCCACCAAAAAGATTTGTTTTTTTACCCTTATATTCGTTGGTAAGAGTGGCAATCCGTTTGGCTCCAAAATCATATTCCAGAGCAACATAATAGGCTGAATTTGTAACAAAAAAATCCACACTGCCATTTTCCGCAGCTTCAAAGACTTCATCAAAGCCAAGAGGAACTATTATAAAATTATAGCTTTTTACCTCCTTGTCCAGATATTCGGCGGTTGCATCCCACCTGTCATGAACTATTGCCTCACCGCGCTTTGCCAGAACTCCTATGCGGACTTTTTTTTCTGACGCATGAGCGATAGAACTAGAAGGTTGAAATAAAATAAAAAGAAACAAAATAAAAAGGCATACTGCAGATAATTTCTGCTTATTCATATTATTTTGCCCCGGCATAAGCCATTGTGTATTTATTCAAAAGCCGATCAAGCAATTAAATTCAAATCAAAATTTATGTCATGTTGGTAATGTTTTTATAATCAATTCTTTTTTATCACCCCCTGTTACCAGATCGTGATGATCGTAATTGTAAATAAAGATTGCTTTTTATAATTTCAGTATTTGTAAACTGTTTCACAGCATTTATAATAAAATTTATACTTTCTATATTATTATAATTCACGGCTAAATGTAAAGCAAGTAAATCGGTGAAAATCTGGGAAAATTTTCTAAACTATATATTAACACTGCATCTGTAATAATATGTTTAACAAATGGTTGTAACAGTTGACCGGCAGTTTTATATGTGAGATATATGAAAAATAAAAAAACTTTAAAGAAGAGGTGAAATATGAAAGTTTTTGCATTAAATGCCAGCCCCAGAAAAGACGGAAATACCGCACTGCTCATAAATAAAATATTTTCAGTGCTGAATGATAATAATATAGAAACGGAAATGTATCAGCTGGCCGGAGAGACACTTCGCGGCTGTACCGCCTGCAGAACATGTTTTGAAAAGAAAAATATGCAGTGCGTTTTTAAAAATGACTGCCTTAATGAAATCGTACAGAAAACCGCTGATGCAGACGGTATAATTTTCGGCTCGCCCACGTACTTTGCTGACGTGACCGCTGAAATGAAAGCAATTATTGACCGCCTTGGATATGTAAACAAGGCAAACGGCAACTTTCTGAAACGCAAAGTGGGAGCCGGTATCAGTGCAGTGAGAAGAGGCGGAGCAAACAGGGTTTTTGACACATTTAATCACTTTTTCCTCATCAATGAAATGATAGTCCCCGGTTCTGTATACTGGAATTTCGCCTTCGGCCGCAATATCGGCGAGGTGGAAAATGATGAGGAAGGTATGCGGACGATGGAAGCTCTCGGCGAAAATATCGCATGGATTATGAAAAAGATAGGTGGAGGGAAGTAGAAGTATTTAAGGTATTTGAGGTAGTTGAAGTAGTTGAGGTAGTTAGTTCCCATCCGAAAACTATAAGACCCTGAACCAAGTGATTACCTTCGGTTGGCACCAGTATTTCAAACTGGTAAATATGTGACTAACATTCAGTTTATCTTCGCTTTGTCCCAAATACTACAGGGTGACAATATCCCAATTGTTCAAAAGTTTCGTTGATTATTATAAAAAAAATGATTATACCACTTCCTATGAAAAATATAGATTTTAAACATATACTGTTCCCGATTTTAAGTGCTGTATTGCTTGTATTAGCATCCCCCGGCGTATTTTCAGGTTACCTGTCCTTTTTCGCACTTGTTCCCCTCATGATAATTACAAGAAAATCCGATAACAGAGAACTGGTTACCTCAATTATAATCTTTTGCCTTGTCTATTATCTGATAAGTCTCAACTGGATAACCATAGCCGTAAGCCACTTCGGCAACGCCCCCCTTTTCATAGGCTACGCAGTGCTTATTTTTTTTATCGTTTATTTGGCTGTTTACTGGGCGGTTTTTCTATACTTTTTCCGCAGCGGCTACGGGTTAGTTTTACTCAGTCTCCTTTTTGTAATACTGGAAATTGTCCGGGGCAGGTTGTTCACCGGTTTTCCATGGCTGAATTTCGGCAGCTTCGCTTACAACATTCCGTTTTTCAAGCTCAATGCATCACTAATAGGTGAGCAGGGTTTAAGTTTTCTGTTAATTCTTTCCAATCTGTTAATATTTCAATTCATACATTCGAAAAAAGTGAAATATCTGGGTGCCTTTATTGCCCTTGTATTAATAAGTTTTGGCAGCGGATATATTTTAAAATCGACATCCGTCCCCGCTGAGGATAAAATATCATTTAGAATCATCCAGCCCTCGTACAAACAGGAAAATAAATGGATACCGACAAAAAAAGAAGAGATTACAGACAATGTCCTCGGCATGCTTAAAAAAAACATGGATACAGAAAGTGATATAATTGTTCTGCCTGAATCCGTATTCCCAGCTTTCACTGCAAATGAAAAGGATTTGTACAGCAAATTACAGAAGTTTTCCAAACAAAAGCCTATTATTTTCGGAAGTATCCGTTTAAACAGAAATGGAAACCAAGAAATAAAATTATTCAACAGTGTGTATTATATAAATGATAATAATACAAAAATTTACGATAAAATTCACCTTGTACCTTTCGGAGAATATTTTCCATTCAAAACCATATTCAAGCCTATAAACTACTACTTTTTCGGAGATGCCGAAGATTTTACCAGTGGAGATTCCATTTCCATTTTTATGTACAAAAAAACCAAAATGTCCCCTTTATTATGCTATGAAGGAGCTTTCACCAATCTGGTCAATAGAGTCAAACGGAACGATGCAGATATCCTGATATTGCTTACCAACGACAGTTGGTTCGGCAAGTCATTCGGCAGATACCAGCATCTTGCTATAGATGTAATAAGAAGTATAGAGTACGGTATCCCCGTTGTAAGAGCTGCCCAGTCGGGAATTTCAGGCTGTATTACTCCCGGCGGAAATGTAAAAGCAAAAACTCAGATCGATGAAAAGACGGCTGTCTCCTGCAGTGTTCCCTCCGAAGACAGTCCAACTTTATTTGCAAAATTGGGCTATTCATGGCTTCTTATTTTTATAATTTTTTATGCATTCAGATGGATAACGAACTATTCCAGAAAATAGTGCAGAACAAACGTTTAATATTGATTTTATCAGAAGTTGGATGTATTAATGACATTATAGAAAGCAAAATTGGAGGAAATTATGTTCGGTTTGGGAACACAGGAACTTTTGATTATTCTGGTGATTGTAATGGTCATTTTCGGAGCGGGAAAACTCCCCCAAATAGGTGAAGGTATGGGGAAAGCAATAAAGAACTTCAAGAAGTCTGCAAAAGATGCTGAAGATGCCATAGATATAACTCCGGATGAAGACGAAAAAGCAGAAAACAAGGATGAAGAAAAGAAAGACGAAAATAAAAAGGCATAAATGTCTTATCTCGCAATCGATATTGGGACCGGAACTCAGGATGTTTTGATATACAAAGAAGGGGAATTTTTGGAAAATTCCCCTAAACTCATATATCCAGCCCCCACAAAATTATTTTCCGAAAAAATCAAAAATTTTGAAAGTGATCTTTTTATAAGCGGTGTTGTCATGGGCGGCGGCCCGATTACAAAAGCTCTCAGAAATCATATAGACAAAGGTTATAATGTCTTCATCTCCAAAGACGCCGCCAAGACAATCAAAGATGACCTTGAAAAGGTTGAGTCATGGGGATTTACTATTGTTGAGGCCGTCGAAAATCCTCATCTGGAATTATCTGATATAGACTTTGAACTTTTTGAAATACTGCAGAAAAAGGCTTTCTACGGGAAGTTCAACAAAGTCCTCGTTGCAGTACAGGATCATGGATATATAAAGGGGCAGTCTGACAGAATTACCCGGATTGATTTTCTCAAAGAATTTTTGGATGGTGATTTGTCCAAGGCGTATTTTGATAAAAACACATCAATTCCTCAGAATTTCAGCAGATTCAGAAGTATCAGAGAAACAATCACCAATCATTACAATACCGATTTCGCCATAACGGACACGGGAATAGCGGCAGCTCTCGGAGCACTTTACAAAAACGAAACAAGACCGGCGGTAACAATAGATGCGGGTAACGGCCATACATTCGCAGCTCTTATTCATGAAGAATACAAAATCAGCAGCTTTTTCGAACATCACACAGGCATGCTTGACAAAAAAAAGATCCGCTATTTTGTTAATAAAATGCTCCGGGGTGAACTTACAAACGAAGAGATTTTTAATGACGGCGGTCATGGTGCTCACCGATTTTCAGGAAAAAGCTTTCCTGAAAATGTGCCCCTTATTATCACAGGTCCAAACAGACACCGCTTTTTTGATAAGAAAGACGACGTAACTTTTGCATCACCGGCGGGAGATACCATGATTACAGGTTCTGTGGGGCTCCTGATGCAACAGAATGTATTATAACACAAGTTTCGCATTTACACTATTAATAACGACTCTTTGGATTAAAAAACAAAATGTTAAAAAAAAACTATTTCGGTAAATACAGATATAAAAATTCAATTTTCCACAATATGCACCCTTTGGCAAAATTTTTTATAATAATATCCTCTATTATTTTGACAGGGCTCAGTATATCGCTTTCAAAAATATCTGTTTTAATAGCCGTTTTCTTAATATTTCTTGCCGCCTCAAAAATTTCAGCAAGAGAAATATACTCAATCTTCAAGCCTTTTCGTTTTTTGCTCATTTTTACTTTTATTATACAGCTATTTTTTGACAACACCGGTTTTAATCCGGGCGATCTTAATTATACAGCTGCAGCTGCCGTTACTTTAAAGTTTTCACTTATGATACTTTTTTCGGCTGTTTTTACAGCCACAACAAGGCCTCTGGACATTATTAAAATATTAAATCTGCTGATAAAGCCTCTGAAAATTTTTAAGATTAACACTCAGGATATAACGGCATCCGGAATCATTGCCCTGCGGTTTATCCCCCTTTTGTTCGAAGAAGCTGACAAGATAAGAACTGCTCAAATACTGAGAAACGAAGAAACTCATAAAGGTTTGAAACGTATTTTCCAAATAGAGGCTTTCATTGTGCCGCTTTTTTTCAGAGTTATTCATTTTTCCGAGCAGATAGCCATAACATTAAAATTCAGAGACAACTGGGATAAGGTTTACAAGTTTGACAGAATAAAAATCCCTGAAATAATTTTAACAGTAATATATCTGATTTTCCTCATAGGGCTTTACTATGTATAATATCAAATGTACTGTGGAATACGACGGCACTTGTTTTGCAGGCTGGCAAACTCAGAAAAATGCCAGAACCGTTCAGAGAGAAATCGAAAAAGCCATTTCAAAAATGTACAAAACCCATATTAAAATAACGGGTTCCGGCAGAACCGACTCCGGAGTACATGCCCTGAATCAGGTCTTTAATTATCATGCCATGGCATTTATACCGGAAGCTTCCATAACTGCAGGATTGAACAGTTTAATCAGTGATGACATTGTAATAAAAAATACAGAGTATGCTTCGGCGGATTTCCATGCCACAAAATCCGCAATAAGCAAAACTTATGAATATATCATACTAAACACAGCAAAACCTTCGGCCTTTTACAGAAATCACTGCTGGCATATCAGTGATTATATCGACCCCGATGAACTGATAAAAATCCTGGAACTATTTGAAGGAACCCACGATTTCAGCTCCTTCTGCAAAAAAAGAAGCATGGTTGATAACCCGGTACGGACAATTAACAGCACAAATGTACGGCAAATAGGGGATTTTCTAAAAATAGAAATAAATGCCGACGGTTTTCTTCACAATATGGTACGCAATATCGTGGGCACAGCATTACACGTGTACAGAAAAAAACTGAATCCGGAAATCATAAAAAACATGTTTATTGCAAAAGACCGTTCTGCAGCAGGCCCCACTGCTCCTGCAAAAGGGCTGTATTTAAAAAAGGTCTATTATTAACCCTCCGGCAGCCTTATATTACCCACAGCTTCAAAATAAATATATTTTTCATACCACCTGCTGAATTCCTCTTCTATAACTTTTTTATCATAATCTGAAAGTTTCGGGAATTCAGCATCATATTCCTCTTTCAGACACTTTAAACGTTCGTATTCATCATCGTACAGATATTCTTCCCTGTCACTGAGCTCAGTTATCTCCTTTTTCAATTTCAAAATCTTATTAACCATACCCTCTCCTCTTCGTTTTTTTAGAAAAGATATAAATTATTTAAACTAAATCAACACCAAAATTGTTCAAAGTTAAGCGTTGTGTTATTCGACAATTAAATACAAAGACTAAGCACACTTGAATATTTGTTTACTATATCGTTTCATATGGTAGAGATTTCTTCCCGAGCACTTAACGCTTTAAGTGCTCGGTCTAAAGAATCCCTGCGGATGGTATCAGTCGTTTAGACTGGTAAACCCGTCCGACGACGAGCGAGATATGTGTAACATTCTATTTATCCGCACATGGCGGATGCTATGCAAAAAACTGTCACCTCGACCGAAGCGGAGAGGTCTCTTGTCAAATAACACTATAAGATTTCTCCGCTCCACCGAGCACATAAATTATTATGCGCTCGGTTTCGGTCGAAATGTTCCGTGTTAAAAGTCAAGCATTTTTTGCAACCAAAGTTAAATTATTTGCATGATCCGGATCATACGGTTTGCCACTTTTCAATACACCAAATGCCTGCCTTATCAACTTGTTCGCTA
>NZ_JAXKVW010000011.1 GCF_036172515.1 Flexistipes sp. | reverse complement strand
TATACATTTTAAGGGATTTTGTGAGAAAATGGCTCTCTTTACCGGAACGCTGGCTCTATTTTGCCGGACTGGTGGCTCTCAATCTCCGGACAGGTGGCTCAATTTGACCCGGAATACTCAAAAGTGCTCAAGGTTCATTTTTCACTAACTACTGATCCATTTATGTATAATTTTCCGGATGCAAAAAGGCTGACTATTGGCTTAATGGAAATTGTAAATTATCATAATATTGAAATGACTTTATTAACTAAGGGGGAATATCCCACTGGTGAAATTAATAAATTTAAGTGCAAGCCTGGTATTTCTTTGGTATCGCTTAATGACTCCTTCCACACGAAATTTGAACCTTACTCGGCCCCTATTGTGGGCCGCATCAATGCATTAAAAAAATTAGCTGATAAAGGTTTAGATACCTGGGTCTGTATAGAACCTTACCCAACGCCCGATATTATTGAACAAAGCCTAAATGAATTATTAACTAAAGTATCATTTACTAACACTATTGTTTTTGGCAAATGGAATTACCGAAGAAAAAAGATAAGCAAAGATATTGAAGACAGATTCTATGAAGAATGCTGCGAGCAAGTTTCTGAGTTTGGTTACAAGAATAATATTAAGACATATGTTTAACAATTATTTTAATAAAAGATGTTAAAAGCGCTGCTAAACTCTCAAAAATAAATGGTTAAAAATTCGCAGAGTTGTTTATTTTTTAATGATAAACTTCTTGAATCAATGTGTCATTTTTGTGCCAAAAGAGTATTTAAAAACCCCTTTATACAATAATTTGCTGTGTCATACTTGTGTCATTTTTTTGCACTCAAGTAGTTTGTTTTAGACTATTTTCGACAATTTTAGATAATCCGGAAATTACTGTAAATACGGGAAAAGTAGGACACGCCCGGGAGGACTCGAACCCCCAGCCTTCTGATCCGTAGTCAGACGCTCTATCCAGTTGAGCTACGGGCGCAAATGGTGAAAATGTTCAACGTGAAGGGCTTATACGATTTTTTGTTTATGATGTCAAGTATTATAAGGTTATGGAATACAAAACGGGCGATACAGGACTCGAACCTGTCCACCGGGTTCCGGAGACCCGTGCTCTATCCACCTGAGCTAATCGCCCTTTTTAAGAACTATAGTTGAAAACTCCTCCAGCATTTCATTTTTTACCAACTCAAAAGCTCCGTTATCTATAAACATTTTTCTTACATCAAAATTATATTCGACAGGGATACCCGATAATACAAGATATCCTTGTTTTGCAAGATTGTCTTTCATAAATTGATAAAGTGAAATAATAATATCATAATAAATATTTGCAACAATAATATCATATTTGCCTTTTATGCAGTCATTATCAGAATTTACCACATGGTTTACATTACTGTTGTTTATAAGAAAATTTTCTTTTGCTGTCCGGCATGCATTATAGGAAATGTCAAATCCCAAAATAAAAGAGGCACCTGATTTTTCTGCAGCTATTCCCAGAATTCCCGTTCCGCAGCCAATATCCAGAACTGATTTACCTTTAAAATTCAAGAGTCTGAAATTTTTCAGACAGCTTTTCGTAGTCTCGTGTTCTCCACTGCCAAAAGCACCCTGTTTAATAAGGATGGTATCATTTTTCACAGCGGGTATTTTTTCTTCAGTTCCCAGCAAGTATATAGGACAGTCTGCATCTTCGATTTTCAGCATATTGCGGGATATCACTAACCTGAATTTTTTGCAAGCATTTAACACTTATTTAAAATAATTGATAATATTTAAAAGAGTAGCTGTTGACATTTTTGCCTGCAGGGAATATCAATATGACAAAATACTTTGACATACAGGAGTGGAAAAATGTGCGCTTTTGAGAAAAAAGAAAAATATAATGTTGCCATTGCCGGCGTCACCGGTGCAGTTGGAGAAACTTTTCTAAATATTCTTGCTGAAAGAAATTTTCCAATTAATAAGCTGAAACCTCTCGCATCGGCCAGATCTGCAGGCAAAAAAATAACTTATCAGGGCAAAGAGTACGAGGTAGAAGAGCTGAGGCATGATTCCTTTGAAGATGTGGATATTGCACTTTTCTCAGCCGGTGGAGGCAGAAGCCTTGAATTTGCTCCTTCTGCAGCTAAAGCCGGAGCGATTGTAGTGGATAACAGCTCTGCATACAGAATGGACGAAGAGGTTCCTCTGGTTGTGCCTGAGGTAAACCCTGATGATGCTTTTAAGCACAAAGGGATAATTGCCAACCCTAACTGTACCACTATTATAATGGTGGTGGCACTTAAACCACTACATGATTTCAGTAAAATCAAACGTGTTGTTGTATCCTCATATCAATCGGCTTCCGGCGCAGGAGCTCAGGGAATGTATGAGCTTGAAGAGCAGGCCAAAGCCTGGGCCAAAGGCGAAAAACTCAAAGTTGAAAATTTCCAATACCAATTGCTGTTTAATGTAATTCCTCATGTGGATAAGTTTATGGAAAACGGCTACACCAAAGAAGAAATGAAAATGTACAACGAAACAAAGAAAATTTTAGGAGACAACAATGTCCCGGTAAGCGCCACCTGCGTAAGGGTGCCTGTTCTTACTGCCCATTCTGAGTCTATTTTTGTTGAAACGGAAGATAAAATTTCAGTTGAAAAAGCAAAAGAGCTTTTCAGCAATGCAAAAGGTCTGCAAGTCATGGACAATCCTGAAAAGAATGAGTACCCCATTCCTTTATTGGCTGCGGGAAAAGATGACTGCTATGTGGGAAGAATCAGAGAAGATATTTCCTGTGAGAATGCACTCAGTTTCTGGGTATGCGGTGATCAGTTGAGAAAAGGAGCAGCACTCAACGCAATCCAGATTGCAGAGCTTCTCATTAAATAAATAACCTTACATACAGCGCCGTTTTGGTTAAGAGAGGTTGGCAGGTAGTAAGATAGTAAGATAGTAAGATAGTGAGATGGTGAAATAGTGAGGTAGGGGACAGAGGATAGTACTTAACGCTTAGTACTAAATACTAAGTGTAAAGGAGTAACCAATGATAGTTATAACGGGAGCTGCAGGCTTTATAGGAAGCGTAATCCTGAAACTTTTTAACGATAAAGGTCACGATAACATTTTGGCAGTGGATAAGCTGGGAGAAAAAACCAAATGGAAAAATCTAAACAACAAAAAATTTACCGATTTTTGTGATAAAGACGACTTCATTGCCAATCCGGATAAATTTAAAGGAATTGACGCAATAATTCACATGGGCGCCTGCACTGACACAGCAGAATTCAACCTGGATTATCTGATTAAAAATAATTATGAATACAGCAAGATACTTTTTGAGTATTCCGTTAAGAATAACATACCTTTTATTTACGCCAGCAGTGCTGCCACTTATGGGGGCGGCGAAAACGGCTACAGCGATGAGATGGAAGATATTTCCCTGCTAACTCCTCTTAACCCTTACGGGTTTTCAAAGCAACTTTTTGATCAGTGGCTGCTTATGCAGACTGATAAGCCTCCTTTCTGGGCAGGGCTTAAATTTTTCAACGTTTACGGCCCGAATGAATATCATAAGGGCAGGATGGCCAGCGTTATCTTCCATACGTTTAACCAAATTAACGAGACCGGCAAAGTGAAATTATTCAAGTCCCACAGACAGGACTGTAAACATGGTGAGCAAAAAAGAGATTTTGTATATGTTAAGGATGTTGCAGAAATAATCTATTACTTTTATCAAAACAGGCCTGAAAACGGCATATTTAACCTGGGCACAGGCAATGCACGCACTTTTAATGATCTGGCTGAAAATGTGATAAAAAACGCTAAAATTAAGGCTGAAATTGAATACATTGATATGCCTGAGGATATTCGTGATAAATATCAGTATTTCACAGAAGCAAAAATGAATAAGCTCAGAAATACAGGTTACGACAAAGACTTTCACTCACTTGAAGAGGGAATTAAGGATTATGTAACAAATTTTTTGGTGCAAAATTACAAAATTTTATAAATTTTCCTTTAAAAGCCACAAAAATTTTATCCTTTTAATTCAATATTCTTTTAACTTCATGTATTTATAATCCTTGAAAAAAGTTATTGACATAGTATTTTTTTTTACGTATATAACTTCGGATTTTGAAGATATATAAAAAAAATTGGTATTTTCTGCAAAATTTGGAAAATATCCTCTGAAAGGGGGCTAAAATGCAAGCTTTAGGAAAACACATTTTGGTGGAGTTTTACGGTTGCAACCCGGAAAAACTCAAAGACACAAAAATGTTGCAGACAGAATTTGAAAATGCTGCCGATATGAGTGGAGCAACAGTTGTGGACAGTACTTTCCATACTTTT
Organism: Flexistipes sp.; assembly: GCF_036172515.1. NCBI lineage: Bacteria > Pseudomonadati > Deferribacterota > Deferribacteres > Deferribacterales > Flexistipitaceae > Flexistipes > Flexistipes sp. The sequence goes on along the minus strand of NZ_JAXKVW010000011.1, from coordinate 84,951 downwards.
AGCCCCTATGGAGTGAGCGGTGTGGTTGTAATTGCTGAATCACACCTTACTATACACACCTGGCCGGAATACGGCTACGCTGCTGTGGATTTATTTACCTGTGGAGATACAGTGGATCCCTGGAAAGCTTTTTCTTACCTGAAATCCGTTCTGGAGTCAAATAACACATCAACTATTGAAATGAAGCGCGGCCAACTGAATGATTTTGAAGGACAGCTGAGACACAAGCCGGCCTGCGCTTAAATCAGAGGTGAAATAATGATTTTCAAAACCCCCACAAAACACTTCTTTGTTTCCGGAACATCTGAAGGCTATACAATGCTGAATGCATTTGACGGAGCTTTGTTAGATGCCGGCATTGGTAATACGAATCTTGTTAAAATGAGCAGCATTGTACCGCCTCATTGCAAACTGGTGGATCATATAAAGCTGCCCCAGGGCTCGCTTGTTCCTGTTGCTTATGCCTCTATATGTCAGGCGGAACCCGGTGTTACTCTTTCTGCAGCAGTTGCCGCTGCTTACCCGGAAGATGAATCACAGGCAGGTCTTATTATGGAATACTCTGCTCCTGCCAGAAAAGATATTGTTGAAAAGCATGTCAGAACAATGGCCGAAAAGGGGCTGGAAAGAAGAGACCTGAAAATAAAAGAAATAAGAAGCATAGCCGTTCAAACAATAGTTGAAAGCATAGGTGCCGCATTTGCCGCCGTTGTCCTATGGGATTGATTTTCCGGTGAATATTGATATTATAAGTCTACATATTAATCATTACAAACTGTTTAATGGAGAGATTTATGGATTTATGGTTTACAGAACTGTATGAAAACGCCTCTGGATATACAGTAAAAATCAAGGAAACACTTTTCAGCGGTAAAAGCAAATATCAGCAGCTTGATATCCTTCAAACAGAACAGCTGGGCAAAATGATGGTTCTTGATGGTTTAATAATGCTTACCGAAGCCAATGAGTTTTCTTATCATGAGATGATTGCGCATGTCCCGATGACAGCCCACCCCAATCCTGAGAGAGTTCTTATAATTGGAGGCGGAGACGGGGGAACCGCCAGAGAAGTGCTGAAGCATAATTGTGTAAAAGAATGTGTAATGGTGGAAATTGATGAGCTTGTTATTGAAAAATCAAAGGAGTTTTTCCCGCAGATAGCCTCAGCATTTGACAACCCTAAATTAAATCTATTGGTACAGGATGGTTTTAAATACATAGAAGATAATAAGAACGCCTTTGATGTGGTAATAATTGATTCAACAGACCCTATCGGTCCTGCTGAGCCCCTTTTCAGCGAACATTTTTATAAAAATGTAAACGCCTGCTTGAAAAGCGACGGTCTGATGTCGGCACAGTCAGAAAGTCCTTATCTGTATAATAAAATAATCCGGCAGATGTATACAGATATGGGCAAAGCATTTCCTGTTGTAAAAATGTATACAGGGTATGTACCGTTTTATCCCACCGGTATGTGGAGTTTTGCCTTCGCTTCCAAAAAATACCACCCGTACTCAAAGCCGCGAATTGACATGATTGATAAAATAGATAATTTACAGTATTTTAACAAAGAAATCTACTGTACCTGTTTTGCTTTACCGAATTTTGCGAGGAAACTTCTTGATGAAGACGATAAGTAACTGTTTTATAGGATGTGACAAATCTGTTGAAAAATCCGATTTGCTTATTTTTGGCGCACCATATGACGGCACAAGCAGTTTCCGCCCCGGCTCAAGATTTGCTCCGGATAAAATAAGGGAAGCCTCTTACGGGCTTGAAACATACAGCCCCGATTACAATATGGATATCGAAGAATTAAACGTTGGCGATATAGGCAATGTGGAATTTCCTTTCGGTGAAAAAGATAAAGTTTTTAAGGAAATAAGAAGCTGTACCGCCAATCTTTTGGATATGAATAAAAAAATATTATGTCTCGGAGGGGAACATCTTATAACACTGCCCATTATTGAGGAACTCAGCAGGATACATGGTAATTTGAAACTGATACATATGGATGCACATGCAGATATGCGTGATACATATATAAGTGAAAAACTTTCCCATGCTACAGTATTAAACAATATCTCTGAACTAATCGGTCAGAAAAACATTTTTCATTACGGTATCAGAAGCGGAACACGGGAAGAGTTTGATGAGATTGCCAAATTCAACAACCTCAATATAAAAAACGACAAATTGACTGAAAATATCGGGGATGATCCTGTTTACCTTACAATTGATTTGGACATCCTTGACACATCTGTTCTTCCCGGAACAGGCACACCGGAACCAGGCGGGCTTAGTTTTAAAGAATTATCTGAACTCCTTTTCTCCTTTAAAGGCTTTAATTTTGTCGGAGCTGATGTGGTGGAGCTGGCACCTGACTATGACTTTACAGGCGCATCAAGTATAGTAGCTGCAAAAGTTGTTAGAAATACTATCTGCACAATATTGAGTTAAAAACAATTTTTTCGCAATAAAAGGGCCGTATTGGTATTGTTTTGTAACTTATTGATAACAAAGATCCTAAAATTTCCCAAAGTGGCAAAATAAAACAAAAATCCTTGTAAGTCCTACAAAAAAAAGAAAAAAATCAAAAAATGTATTTGAAATATTCCTGTTCTTAAGCTATAAAAATATTAACGTTCATAGCGCAGATGCGCACAACTATAATTGAGAATAGGAGGAAACTGTGAACAAAAAAGAATTGATTGAAAAAATGGCTGACAAAGCCGGTCTTAAAAAGACTGAAGCAGAAAAAGCACTGAAAGCTTTTGAGGAATCAGTAGTTGACACTCTTAAAAATGGTGACAAAGTTACTCTTGTAGGTTTTGGTACTTTTGCTGTTTCCGAAAGAAAGGCCAGAAAGGGGAGAAATCCGCAAACCGGACAGGAAATTAATATACCGGCCAAAAAAGCTCCTAAATTTGTTCCCGGTAAACTTTTTAAAGATTCTGTGAAATAACTGTTTTTATAAAGGCTTCCATATGATGGAAGCCTTTCTTGTTTACAGCCATTCAATGATCATGTTTAACTATCCAAATCCTTTTAAAAATATTATTTTGCCCTCATGAAAAGAAAATTTTTGGGCAGCAAGATTAAAAGTTACAGAAGATCCCAGGGGCTGAGCCTGCAGAGTGTTGCCGAAAAAATAGGCAAGACAAAAAGCTATCTGTCCATGATAGAAAACTCAAAAGCCGTACCTTCACTTTCTACGCTAAGAGATATTGCAACATGTCTCGGTATCACAATAGCTGATTTTTTTGACGAGGAGGCTAACAATAATTCAAAAGTTTTTAAGGAAACATTTCAATTCAATAACGATGCCAGAATAATCCACTCCAAGAAAAATGAATACAATTTATATCTGTTAATTCAGAATCAAACATTTAAAATGAAAACATATATTGTTGAGCTGCTCCCCTTTGGAGGATATTCTCAGGAGTTGCGCCATGAAGGACAGGAGCAGGGACTGGTACTGGAAGGCCAAATCTCTCTTTATCTTGATGAGCATGAATACATTCTTAACAAAGGCGATTATTTTTATTTTTATTCCAATAAAAAACACAAAGTCACCAATAAATCCGAAGAGAAGGCGAAAATTTACTGGGTATATCTGCCCGAATAATATTTTGTTAGTCATAAGGGCTATGTTTAATGCAAGATTTATTTATTTGAGACTTTTGAATAACTCTATTTGTCATGCTGTAACATCAGCCCATGGGCGGTTAAATTTGCCATAGGCAATCATTTATTTCAGCATCTCGTATTATCAATAAGTTATGAGACCCTGTAGCACCAACCTAACAGGTTGGTAAATATGTGGAACACATTAAACAAGTTCAGGGTGACAATATCCCAAATATTCAAAAGTCTCTATTTTTCAAGTTTCGCACTTCGCTATGTCTATCATTCGCTTCTATCGAAATATAGAATGTTAAACATATTTACCAGTCTAAAAGACTGGTGCTAGCCATAGGCATACTTGCGAAACCCTGTGGAAACAGGGTTGTGGCAATCTCAAAACAAGAAAAGTAGAGAGATTGCTTCGTCGTTATCACTCCCTGCCCTGTTAAATGCCACAGGCAATCAGCGAAGCTGATATTTAACAGGGTGAACAAAGACGTGAAAACAGTACAAGTGCGAAACTTGAATTATTTTAATAATTTTTGATATAACGTTTAATGTTAGTGAAAGTGGATGTAAATAGTTGTTTGTTGTTATTAGTGGTTATTTATTGGGAAAAACCTGCCCCCAGAAATAACTAAAGTTGATGAAAGTAATTAAAACTTAGCTCTTAGCACTTAATGCTTAATACTAAACACTCAAAGGTTAAATAATATTTGACTTAAATTTTCAAGTTTGATATTTAATTAAAATAGAGTTTTAAGTTGGCAGAAATGTTTTCAAACATCCAGCCGGTATGAATAAAAACTACAAATACGGAGTTATCTATGATTTGGAATAACGAGTTCGAAACACTCCCGCCTGAAGCTCTGGAAGCATTGCAGTTAAAACGTCTTAAAAATATTGTGGAGAAAGTATACGCTACTGTTCCTTTTTACAGGAAAAGGTTTAACGAATACGGTATAACTCCTGATGATATAAAATCTTTGTCTGATCTTCAGAAACTTCCGTTTACCACTAAGCAGGATTTGAGGGATAATTACCCTTTCGGCATGTTCGCTGTACCGAAGGAGCAGGTTGTCCGGATACATGCATCCAGCGGAACAACCGGGAAACCGACAGTTGTAGGTTATACAAAAAGAGATATTGAGCACTGGGCAGAACTTATGGCCAGAACTTTTTCAGCAGCCGGTGTCAAGAAGGGTGATGTGCTTCAAAACGCTTACGGTTACGGGCTTTTTACAGGCGGTCTTGGCGCACATTACGGAGCGGAACTTTTAGGAGCATCAGTGATACCGATTTCAGGAGGAAACTCTAAAAAACAGATTATGATTATGAAGGATTTCGGCACCACCGCTATTTCCTGTACACCATCTTATGCCTTAAGTCTCTATGAAGTAGCCCAGGAAGAAGGTATTGATCTTAAAGATCTTCCGGTAAAGGTAGGTGTATTTGGTGCAGAACCCTGGACAGACAGCATGAGAAAGGAAATTGAAGATAAGTGGGATATAGATGCTGTGGACATATACGGTTTGAGTGAGGTAATCGGTCCCGGGGTTGCTTTTGAATGTTTGGAAGCCAAAAAAGGCATGCATATAAACGAAGATCATTTTATTGTTGAAATTATTGATCCCGAAACCGGAGAAGTTAAACCGTTCGGAGAAGAAGGGGAAATAGTATTCACAACAATTACCAAAGAAGCTATTCCAATTATAAGATACAGGACAAGAGACATAACCCGTCTGATTAAGGAACCCTGCCGCTGCGGAAGAACTTTTGCACGTATGGAAAAAGTAACAGGCCGTACGGACGATATGATGATTATAAGAGGGGTAAATGTGTTCCCCTCACAAATTGAATCGATACTGATGGAAGCCAAAGGAACTCTATCTCATTATCAGCTTGTGGTGGACAGGGTCAATAATCTCGATACATTGGAAGTTTGGGTGGAAGTTGGCGAAGAGTTTTTCTCGGATGAAATAAAAGTACTCCAGCAATTTTCAAAATCTTTGGAAAGAAACATTAAAGATATTATAGGTGTTACTGCTAAAGTAAAACTTGTGGAACCAAAAACACTGGAAAGAAGTCAGGGTAAAGCTCAGAGAGTAATTGACAAAAGGAAATAACGTTAAGGAGGAAATGATGAAGATTAAACAGATTTCCGTATTTATAGAGAATATATCCGGCCGTTTGTATGAAGTCACGGAACTTTTGGGAGAAAATAACATAAACATAAGGGCACTGTCTTTGGCTGATACCTCAGATTTTGGAATTCTGCGCTTGATTGTAAATGACCCTGACAAGGCCTATGACCTCCTGAAACAAAATGATTTTACGGTTGGCAGAACGGATGTGATTGCAGTTGAAGTGCCGGATGTCCCCGGTGGTTTGGCAAGTGTGTTAAAAGCCCTAAGGGATGCGGATGTTAACGTGGAATATATGTACGCATTTGTGGAGAGAAGCGGAGACTGTGCTGTTATGATTTTTCGTTTCGACGAAACCGACAAAGCAGTTGAAGCACTTAATAATGCTGGTTTTACAACAATTAAAGGTGAAAAAATATACGGTCTTTAATAAGAAGGGGGAGATATATGAAAAAACTAACATTCATTTTGCTTATTTTAGTAATTTCAACAGTCTGTTACGCAGAAATCCGTCTGGGAGCTCTTTTCTCAACCACAGGTCCTGCTTCCTTTCTGGGAATGCCGGAAAAACAAACCCTGGAAATGCTAGTGGAAGAAGCCAACAGTAACGGCGGGATTAACGGGGAAAAGATAGAACTGTTTTTATATGACACCAGGGGAATCGATGCCGAAGCAAGGAAAAAATTTATTCGTCTTGTAAAAAAAGACAGGGTGGATGCTGTAATTGGTCCCACCAGAAGCGGATCTACACTTGCAATCAAAGAACTGGCAGGCAGATTTGAAATGCCTCTGATCTCTTGTGCATCAAGTGATCGTATCATAGAACCGATCAATCCTTTTGTTTTTAAAGTGGCTCCATCAGATACACTCGCTGTTAGAAAGATTTACTCATATTTGAAAGATAAGGGGCAGAAGAGGGTTGCTATAATAACTGCTCAGAACGGCTACGGCGATTCAGGCAGGACAGCTCTTCTTAATGAAGCAAAAAAAATGGGTATCAATATTGTTGCTGATGAAAAATTCAGAGATAATGACAGAGATATGACATCGCAGCTGACAAAAATATCCGAAGCAGATCCGGATGCGATTATATGTTGGGGGGTAGGACCTGCACCGGCAATTGTTGCCAAAAATTACAAACAGCTCCAGTTGGATGCTACGCTGTTTATGAGTCACGGTGTGGCTTCAAAGAAATTTATAAAGCTGGCTGGTAATGCTGCTAAAGGTATAATTCTTCCTGCAGGCAGACTGCTGGTTGCTGAAAAACTTTCAGACAGCAATAGATTCAAAAGTATGCTGTTAGAATATAAGAACGCTTACGAGAAACGCTTTGACAGCTCGGTATCCACATTCGGAGGGCATGCATATGACGCATTTCAAATATTTAAAAAAGCATACAACAACTCTGTTGAGAAGAATATTAAAATAACTGAAGCTATTGAGAATATAAAAGGTTATCTGGGAACATACGGAGAGTTTAACTTTTCCAAAAATGACCATAATGGCCTTGATATGAATGCTTTTATCATGCTTAAGATTCAAAACGGAGACTGGCAGCTACTTAATAAATAATCAGCAAGGCACTCAGTATTCAGATTATTGGTTTGTTTGATGAAAGACAATAATACAATAGTTATTTTAAACAAAAACCGTATTAACAAGCTATTTTAAAGCGGTTGTATCAACAGCCGCTTTTTTATAAAACAGGGGGATATTATGAAAAAGCTATTGGGAGTTGTATTAATACTGGTATTAGCCGTTCCTCTCTATGCAGAGATAAGGCTGGGAGCTCTTTTTGCTGTAACGGGGCCTGCTTCTTTTTTGGGTTTGCCGGAAAAACAGACGCTTGAGATGCTGGTGGAAGAAATTAACAAAGAAGGCGGAATTGCCGGTGAAAAGGTCAAGTTGTTCCTTTATGACACAAAAGGCCTGGACACTGAAGCGAGGAAAAAGTTTATAAGGCTGGTGAAAAAAGACAAAGTGGATGCTGTAATTGGTCCCACCCGTTCAGGCTCAACACTTGCAATCAAAGAACTGGCTGAAAGGTACAAAACTCCACTTTTGTCCTGTGCAGCCAGTAAAAGAATTGTGCAGCCGCTGAACAAGTATGTTTTCAAATCACCACAGTCTGATACACATGCTGTGGGGAAAATTTATAATTTCCTGCGTAAAAAAGGTAAGAGTAAAGTTGCAATTATTACTGCACAAAACGGCTTCGGCGATTCGGGACGTACAGAACTGTTAGAGCTTGCAGAGGAATATGGAATGAAAATTGTGGCAGATGAAAAATTCAGGGATACGGACAAAGATATGACATCGCAGCTTACAAAAATATCCGAAACAAATCCCGATGCAATTATCTGCTGGGGAGTGGGCCCTGCGCCTGCTTTGGTGGCAAAAAATGCGAGACAGCTTGGCCTTGAGTCCATGCTAATTATGAGTCACGGTGTGGCTTCCAAAAAATTCATTGAATTGGCAGGAGAAGCTGCAGAAGGCATTATTTTGCCTGCGGGAAGATTGCTGGTTGCAGACAGGCTTGATAAAGACAGTAAATACCGCAGTGTTCTTTTGAAATATAAAGAAGCATATGAAAAACGATATGATTCCTCAGTATCCACATTCGGCGGACATGCATATGATGCTTTTATGATGTTTAAGTACGGCATCGAAAAAGGCGGGAAAGAAGCGGATAAAATGATCTCTGCAATTGAAAACAGGGGACCTTTTATAGGTACCGCCGGAGAATTTAATATTACCGCAACCGATCACAACGGTCTGGATAAATCAGCTTTTGTTATGTTAAAAATACACAATGGAGACTGGGAGCTTATAAACTAAATGCAGTTCTTTTACTCGGGAATTACCAGCGGAAGTATATTTGCTTTGGTAGCGCTTGGATTTAACATAATTTACAACACCACCGGGATTATTAATTTTGCCCAAGGCGAATTTGTTATGATAGGCGGGATGCTCATATATACACTGTTATCAATATATGGGCTCCCGTTTTTAATTGCAGCTCCGCTCGCTTTAATGGCTGCACTTATACTGGGGGCAATTTTTGAACGTGTTTTTATAAAAAGTGTACGTTCCCCCAACGAAATAAAGCTGATTACAATTACGATAGCTGCCTCAATCATCTTAAGAGGACTGGGAATGGTTATATGGGGGAGAAACTCATTAAGCGTTGATGCTTATGTGCCCTATAAAATACTGGAGTTACCCGCAGGTACCCTTACATCTAACAGCCTGCTCGTTATAATAGTTTCACTAATTACGGCCTTTAGTCTTTCACTGTTTTTTAAAAGGTCGTCTTTGGGGAAAGCTTTCAGAGCCTGCTACGATGATAAAATTGCCGCAGGGATATGCGGTGTGGATGTCAGTAAAATAAGGATGCTTGCCTTTGCAATTGCAGCACTTCTCGGTGTTATAGCTGGAATCGTTACCACCCCTATCACCTATGTGACTTACACAGACGGTATCATGACAGGGTTGAAAGGATTTGCCGCAGCCATTCTGGGCGGACTGGGCAGCTTCTGGGGCGGTGTAGCCGGAGGCCTTTTGCTTGGTATCTTTGAAGGTTTTTTCGCCTCTGTGTTTCCATCAGGGTATAAAGATGCATTCGCTTTTCTGGTAATTCTTGCGGTTTTGTTTTTGAGACCGAAAGGCTTGTTCGGGAAAAAGAAGGCTGAGCGTTTATGAGAAAGATAAACTACCCTTTTTTAATATTTATTTTGGTGGTTTTGATTGCTGCAAAGTTGCTGATAAAAAATGAATATTATTTAAGTATTGTTATCTTCGGGATGTTCAATGCTATAAACGCCTCATGTTTTAACTTACTTTTGGGATATACGGGGATTATTTCTCTTGGTCAGGCTGCTTTTTACGGAATCGGTGCCTATTTTGCCGTCATTGTCGCCGCTTCTTTCGGTATTAATCCTGTGCTTGCAATTTTTCTGGCAAGCTTATTCAGTGCCCTTACTGCTTTCATAGTGGGATACCCCACTTTAAAACTTCACGGGCATTATCTGGCTATGGCCACCCTCGGATTTGGTATGATCATTTATGTACTGATGAATGAAATGGCTTTTATTACAGGGGGACCTTCCGGCTTTTTGGACATCAATAAGCTTAAATTTCTTGGCATTACCATTTATGGTGAACACAGTTTTTATATTTTTGTTGCAATAATGTTTTTTATTTTTACAGTATTGTTTGAAATGTTTGACAAATCATATTTATCTTACAAACTGAAGTTTATAAAAGAATCTGAGTTTGCCTCAAAATCTTTCGGTATTAACATATTTAAAACGAAATTGCTGGTTTTTTCTATTGCAGCCGGCATAACTGCATTTAATGGTGGCATTTATGCATATTACTCAGGATTTATAAGTCCTGTATCTTTTAATTTCAGCTATTCCATCAAACTTTTGACAATGGCCATTGTAGGCGGATTAGGGACAGTGCCCGGCGGGATTATAGGAGCAGCTGTTCTGACCGCTTTGCCAGAATTTATGGCTTCTATTGAAGATTATGAGATGATTCTTTACGGTTGTTTTCTTGCTATTACTATAATATTTTTACCGGGCGGTCTTACGGGACTTATAAAGAGGATACTTAATAAAAATGCTGCAGATTAAAAATACGGGTATTAACTTTGGCGGTGTGAAGGCTCTTGACAATGTAAGTTTTAATGTGTCATACGGCCGTATTACCGCGCTGATCGGGCCTAACGGTGCCGGTAAAACCACACTTTTTAATATTATCACCGGTTTTCTTAAAAGTAATACCGGCGAAATCTTCTTTGAAAATGAGAACATTACAAATTCACAGCCTTATCATGTATTTGCCAAAGGAATCTCACGAACTTTTCAAAATTTAAATCTTATTTCAGAAGTAAGCCTGAAAGAAAACCTATTATTGGGAATAATAGGTAAAGATAACCCTTCAGCAGTAAAAAGTTTATTAAGACTGAACGGCAAATACTGGAAAAGAGTGGAAAAGAAAATCGATCACTGTATGGAAATTACCGGAATATCAGAGTGGTGTGATAAAAAGACTGATGAAGTGCCTTACGGCATTCTAAAATATCTTGAGATAGCAAGAGCTATAATTAATGAGCCCAAGATATTGTTGCTGGATGAGCCTGCAGCGGGGCTTAACAATGTTGAAAAAGAAAATTTAATGGAACTTATAAAATTTTTAATAAGCAAAAATATGACAATATTTATGGTGGAACATGACATGAATTTCGTATCTAATCTGGCTGATAATGTCATATGCCTTAATTACGGAAAAGTGATTGCCAACGGCAGCTACGGAGAAATAAGGAGTAATGAGGAAGTTATAAAAGCTTACCTGGGAGACTCGGATGCTTAAAGTTTCCTCACTTAATATATATTATGGAGCCGTAAGAGCTTTAAATAACATTTCCATTCATGTTAAAGAGAAGGAATTTGTTTCACTAATTGGTTCAAACGGTGCAGGAAAAACATCACTTTTAAACGGGATTTTAAATATCGTTCCGCCGAAAAGCGGTGAAATTGTTTTTCAAGACAAAACAATTACCGGTCTTCCCACCAAGAAAAAAGTAAAAATGGGAATCAGTCTTGTCCCGGAAGGCAGACGTGTATTTCCGAATATGAGTGTTCATGAAAACCTTGAAATGGGCGGATATCAAAAATCATCAAAAATAAAGAACAGGCAGATGGAATTTGTCCTCGATCTTTTTCCAATTCTTAAGGAAAGAAACAAACAGTTAGCCGGGATGCTTTCCGGCGGAGAACAGCAGATGCTGGCCATTGGCAGGGCACTGATGAGTGATCCGAAACTCCTTTTAATGGATGAGCCTTCAATGGGGCTGGCTCCTCTTGTTATAAAAAATGTATACGAAAAATTAACAAAGCTGAAAGAAAACGGTCTTACAATTTTCCTGGTGGAGCAGAATGCCTCAGTTGCTCTAAAATATGCTGACAGAGGCTATGTACTGGAAAACGGCAAAATTGTTTTGCAGGGTAAAAGCAGTGAATTGAAGGATGACAATGAAATCAAAAGAGCCTATCTGGGAAAAGAATACAAAGAAAAGTGGGAGAGGTGATCAAATGCTTCTGTGGCAAAAAGAAGAACAGACTATGCCTTTGGATGATATAAAGCAGCTGCAACTGGAAAGACTACAGTCTACAGTAAACAGAGCCTATGAGAATGTTGATTTTTACAAAAGTCAGCTTAAATCACTTAACATAAAGCCTGAAGAAATATCAAAGCTTGAAGACATTTCAAAACTACCGTTTACGACCAAGCAGGATTTGCGGGATAACTATCCCTACGGACTTTTTGCCGTACCACTGAAAGATATTGTCCGCATTCACTCTTCCAGCGGAACCACCGGTAAACCTACAGTTGTCGGATATACAAAAAGGGATCTGGAGACCTGGAAGGATTTGGTGGCAAGGGTAATGACAGCAGGCGGGGTTACCAAAGATGATATTGTACATATTGCTTTTACCTATGGCCTTTTTACCGGCGGCTTCGGGCTTCATTACGGAGCGGAACACATTGGTGCAAGTGTTATCCCTGTTTCCAGCGGTAATACCAGAAGACAGCTGCTTATAATGCAGGATTACTGGAGCAGCACTCTTATATGTACCCCTTCATACGCTTTACATATAGCAGAAATTATGGAAAAACAGGGGCTCACTGCAGATGACATCCATCTTAAATATGCCCTTCTGGGGAGTGAACCCTGGGGTGAAAAGATAAGAGCAGAAGTGGAGGCAAAGCTCGGTGTTATCGCTACTGATAATTATGGTTTATCCGAAGTGATAGGCCCCGGCGTATCAGGAGAATGTCTTCAGAAAAACGGCCTGCACATAAATGAAGATCATTTTTACGCCGAGATTATCGATCCGGAAACGGGAGAAGCTCTTCCTGAAGGCGAACTGGGAGAACTCGTCCTTACAACTTTGACAAAAGAAGGGATGCCTCTTATCAGATACAGGACAAGAGACATTACCCGTCTTTTCAGGGATAACTGCAAGTGCGGATGTACATTTGTCAAAATGGAGAAACCTTCCGGAAGAACTGACGATATGCTGATTGTCAACGGGGTAAATGTATTCCCGTCTCAGGTGGAGGAAGTACTAACCGAATTTGATCATGCCACACCGCATTATATGATATTCGTCAAGAAGAAAGGTCACCTTGACCAAATGGAAATAAATCTTGAAATCTCAGAACATCTGTTTTTTGATGAAATGAAAAAACAGAGAGCGCTGCTGGACAGTTTAACGGAAAGGATGTTCACCGTACTGGGTATAAAACCTAAGATAAAACTTGTCGAACCCAGAACCATTGAAAGATTTGAAGGGAAAGCCAGCAGGGTGGTGGACACCAGAAATGAGTAATAACGATAAAGAACTTGCCGGTATCGTCAATTTCTTTTTTGAAACAGGTATCTTCGAGAAAATCCCAAGAAGCGGTGATGCTTTTCTGGGTTCTGAGCAGCAGCTTCTATCATCACATATATTCAGAACTACCGTAATAGGTTTTTCTCTGGCAAATATCACCGGTGCGGATATCTCCAAAGTAACTTTTATGTGCTTGTTTCATGATATTGAGGAATCCAGAACGGGTGATTTGAATTATCTTCATCAGAAATATGTCAATTCTGATGACAGAAAAGCTCTTGAGGATATTACTGGCAGCTTGCCTTTTGGTGAATCGATAAAGTCATTCATCGATGAATATGAGGCTCAGGAAAGCTTTGAAGCAAAACTGGCAAAAGATGCGGATACACTGGAATTAATACTCCATATTAAAGAATCATTGGATAAAGGTAATAAGCAGGCTGCAAACTGGCTAAAGTTTGCAGAAAAAAGGTTGAAAACTATTGCAGCGAAAGATATTCTCAAGAATATAAAAAGTACAAAATATTATCACTGGTGGTACAATCTGAGTAATGAATGGCAAAAAGGCAACAAAAACTGGTGACTATACACCTCCCGGTCTTTTATACACATTTCTTTTGTGTCTGAGACTCATTTTTTTCAGTAATAAAGCTTTTTTTGAACTGTTTCATGACAAAAGGCTCACCTATAATCTTATTACTATCTTTTTACTCATGCTTGCGATACCAGTAAAAGTTTTCACCACAGAAAAAATTATTCTTTTCAATCCCGGCAGATTTATCGAGAATATCCTTTTGTCACTAATATTCATCTCATTTCTATATCTTCTGATACCTAAGAAGGAGACAACGTTCACAGGCTACTTGAGAGTTTTTCTCGGCTTTGAAGTCGTGGACATATTTGGTGCAGTGACTTTGCTGCTTTCCGGAAAAACTCTGGATTTTTATACAGCTGTACTACTGGGCTGGTATTTGAGTTTAGCAGTCTACGCTGTGGCAAAAATTGCTAAACTGGAGTATGTTGTGGGGTTTATGCTGGTTTTTTTTGCTTTTCTGGTAACAAATTTTGTTCCGGTATTCCTTGGTGGTTAATGTCTCCAGAATATTTTGTCAATAAACCTGTCGATCAGCCTTCCAGAAAAACCTATCACGAACAAAACTATCCACAAAGGCTTTGGCAATACTCTGTAAAAAAGATAAAATATGTATCCAAAACTTTTTTTCAGGGTATGGAAATAATCATTAAATATTTCGTATATTTTTGAGCTTTTCATCTGTATTAATTTGCCGGAAACTATTTTTTAATAAATTATTCAAGTTTCGCACTTCGTTTTGTCTAGCATTCGCTTCTAGCGAATATATAGAATGTTAAACATATTTACCAGTCTAAAAGACTGGTGCTAGCCATAGGCATCCTTGCGAAACCCTGTGGAAGCAGGGTTGTGGCAATCTCAAAACAAGAAAAGCAGAGAGGTTGCTTCGTCGTTTTCACTCCCTGCCTTGTTAAATGCCACAGGCAATCAGCGAAGCTGATATTTAACAGGGTGAACAAAGACGTGAAAACAGTGTAAGTGCGAAACTTGAGTAAATTATTTTTACTAATACCTTGGAAAATGGCAAGAATAAAAAATAAAAAAAACTTGTAAAATTTTTGTAAATTTTTTATTACATATGTGTGAAATTTTTTAAAAGGATAGACATTGATAATTGATTTGCCAAATACAAACAGTTCCTGTTTGCTCCGATCACACACTGCATATAACTTTTTAATATCTTCATTATTATTGTTTTATCTAATATACTTTTCATATATATTTTTCAGTAATATTTATATTTATCCGGGAGGAGTGGATGGATTCTGTTAACTGGGTAGCACTTGTTTACGGACTTGTGGGAGGTTTAGGGCTGTTTTTATTCGGCATGAGAATGATGTCCGAAGGTCTGCAAAAATCAGCAGGTAACAGCTTGAGAAAAATTCTCGAAAAACTGACTACAAACCGCTTTATAGGCACTTTTGTCGGGCTGGGAATTACCGCAATAATCCAAAGCAGCTCTGCAACCACTGTTATGGTAGTTGGATTTGTCAATGCCGGTTTAATGAACATCACCCAGTCTTTGAGCATTGTACTGGGAGCTAATATAGGCACCACCGTTACAGCTCAGCTGATAGCATTTAAGATTGCCAAACTTGCACTTCCTGCAATAGGAATCGGTGTATTCCTAAGGCTTTTTACAAAGAAAAAGAAATATAACTATTATGGTGAAGTTTTAATAGGTTTTGGTCTTCTTTTTCTGGGACTCGCTACTATGAAAGACGGATTTGCCCCTTTGAGGAGCAGTGAAGAGTTCAGAAATGCTTTTATTCTTTTTTCTTCAACACCCATTCTTGCTGCGGCAGCTGGTGCTATACTGACTATGATAGTTCAAAGCAGCTCGGCCACGATAGGTATAACCATTGCTCTGGCATCTACCGGTTTAATTGATTTTTACGGAGCCAGCGCATTGGTACTGGGTGAAAATATAGGAACCACGCTCACCGCCAACATTGCAGCAATAGGAACCAATTCTGCCGCAAGGAGAGCTGCACTGGGGCACATGATTTTTAATGTAGTCGGTGTGGCCTATATGCTGATTCTTCTAAAACCTTTCGTGGGATTCATTGATTCAATAACACCGGGTAATGCAAATATGATAAATGCTGCAGGACAAAACCCTTATATAGCCAGACATATAGCCAACCTGCACACGATGTTTAATATAATCAATACAATAGTGTTTCTCCCAATTTTAGGTACACTGGCTTCCATATGCAAATGGTTAATAAAGGAAGATGAGGATGAGCAGGAACAGCGGTTGAAATTTATCGATGACCGTCTGATCGATACTCCGGAATTAGCTGTTACACAGGCGCAAAAAGAGGTTCAACGCATGTCGGATATAGCACTTGATATGCTGAGAATGTCCAAAGAGGCTTTCTTTCAAAGAGATCACAAACTTATAGATAAAATATACCGAAAAGAAGATGTTGTGGATTTACTTGAGAAAGATATCACTGATTTTCTGGTGAAACTTTTCCAGAAGTCTGTAAGTGAGAAAAACTCGGAAGTCATTAATAACATTTTTCATGTTCTGCATGATATTGAAAAAATTGCTGATCATGCAGAAAATATTGCCAAATTTACAGAAAGTATTATTGACAACAAAATATCCTTCTCCGAGGAAGCACTTGATGAGATGAATGAAATTTTTGATGTTACTATAAGATTTTCCAGTAATGTTCTGGATGAATACAATAAAGGAAACCTGCCTAAAGATATCGATACCCAGGATGAAGACCTAATTGATAAATACAAACGAAAATTCAAGAACAATCATATGAGAAGATTTAATGAGGGCAAATGTAATGTAGACGCAGGGATTGTGTACGTAGATATACTAAACAACCTGGAAAAAGCCGGCGACCACAGCTTCAATATAGCCCAGGTCATTCAGGGAAGCGAGTAATGCTTGCTGCCGGTGTAGATATCGGGAGTAACAGTTTCAGACTCATCATCGCCGATGTAGAAGATGACAAGCTGTTAAAAATTGTTCACGAAGAGAGGACAATTACCAGACTTGCCGAAGGTCTTATCGAAACCGGCAGACTTAAAAAAGAAAATATAGATCATTCTGTTGAAGTACTCAGTTCTTTCAGAAAAATAATCAATGAGTTTGGTGTCAATAAGTTTAAATTTGTAGCTACAAGTGCTGTCAGAGAAGCTGAAAACGCCTCTGAATTTTTGGATAAGCTTGCAAAAAAAGGTATATATATAAGTGTGATAGACGGAAAATATGAAGGGATACTTACTTTTAATGGTGTAAATGCAGCTATAGATACCACAGACGAGAACGTGCTGATCTTTGACATAGGAGGTGGTTCAACCGAGCTTATTTTCGTCGAAAACGGTAAAGTGAAAACTGTTGAAAGCACAGAACTTGGTGTTGTCAAACTGAGCAATTTATACGATTTCAGTGGAATCGTGGATGGAAAAACAATAAAAAAAGTTGAAAATCATGTAAAAAAAGTACTTGGTAATTTTTACTTTTCTGAAGAAGTCGTTCAAAAAGCTGTGGCTACTGCGGGTACTGCTACCACAATTGCAGCTATCGATATGGGACTTAAAGATTACGACTACAGGAAAGTTAACGGATACACAATTGATATTTCAAAAATTAAAAGTATATTAAAAGAGTTGGCCGGAATGCCTCTTGAAAAGCGAACATCAGTGACCGGCCTGGAGAAAGGAAGGGAAGATCTTATAATAGGTGGTATTATCATAATGCTTAGTATTCTTGATATCGCAGGTATAAATAAAGTAACAATAAGTGATTTTGGAGTGAGGGAGGGCATCGTAATTGCAGCTGCAAACGATTAGTTTATTAACGACTCCACTGGTAACAGGCTTTGTCGGTTATTTCACCAACTATCTGGCTATAAAAATGCTTTTCCGCCCGCACAGAAGGCGTTGGTTTTCTGCTGGATGGCAGGGTGTAATACCAAGAAACAGAAAAAAAATTGCCGGTGAAGTTGCCAATCTGGTGGGTAAAGAACTTATCAGAGAAGATGATATTAAATCAGCCCTCCAAAGTGAAAATTTTCAGAATCTATTGTCTTACACGGTCTCCGAAGAGGTGAAAAACTTTCTTCAGAGGGATTACGGCTCATTGTATGAAATCATGGATAATTTCGGCCTTGATATCGACGATGTCATAAACAGAACAGTTTTAAACACCACAGCCAACGATCAGGCTGTAACTGTGATTAATGATCTGCTGCAAAGAGTGGCACGTGAAATACTCGACAGTTTTTTGCTGAAGTCCGTTTCTGAAATTGAAGGAATGGAAGACAAAATCAGCTATTTTGTTCGTAAAATTATGAGCAGGGGGAACTGGCAGGAGCTGCTCATTGATGAAATTTTTGCAAAATTAAATAATACTGTGTATTCGGGTAATTCTTTGCAGGACATACTTCCGGAAGAGTTGTTAAATAAGAAAACCGCTATCTCAAAACAACTCACTGACAAAGGAATAGCAGTCTTAAAAAAACTGTTGAGTGATGAAAAAACCAAAAAAGTGATAATTGAAAAATTTATTGAACTGAAAGACAATTACTTCGGAAGCGGCTTCTTTGATCAGCTTAAACTGGGAATGCTTAATGTTTTCCTGAACGAAGATGCAATAACAGAAATTGTTAATGATGAGCTTCCAAAGATTATAAATGCAATAAGTAAAAATGATGAAATTATTGCCAAACTTGAGCAGTCTGTTGAAAACTATATCGATCAGGCTTTGCAGAAGCCTTTTTATGAAATAGTGGAAATGATAGGCCCTAAAACATTTTATAAAATCCGTATGGATTTTAACAGCTGGCTGAAAAGCTATCTGAGATCAGACGAACTTATAAATAAAGTGGAATCCTATTTTATCAGTAATTATCACAAATATTCCGGATTTACATTCGGTGGTATTCTTAAAACAGCAGGAGTGGATCCTTATGAGCTTCTCTCAAACAATATAGATATTAGGGTGATACTCAGTGAAAGCAAAAGCAGCTCTGCCGCACTAACAGACGGTATTGTCTCCATACTGAAAGATATCCGGGTATCGGAGATTTACAAAAAAATTCCTGAGCCGACTTTTGAACAGTTGAAAATAACATTAACTTATAAAATCAACGAAATTCTCGATAAACATATAATCAATGTACTTGGAGCCATTAATCTTACCAGCATCGTAGAAGAGAAAGTAAACTCATTGGATTTAAATCAACTTGAAAATCTCCTTTTTTCTTTTATGAGAGATCAGTTCCGCTGGATTAATATTCTTGGATTTATACTCGGCTTTATTTTTGGAGCAATCCAGAGCCTTCTGTTTTATCTGTATTGAAAGGTGCATTTAGAAGTAGTTAGAGGTGTTTAGGGGTAGTTGAAGGTATTAGGGGTATTAGGGGTTTTATAAGTATTAAAGATTAAATATTGTGTCCAGTGAAATAACCAAAATGGAAGAAGGTACTCAAAACTTAACACTTAATACTTAACACTATCTCACTTATTTAAATAGATTGACAGTGTAGGGACAATCTGATAATAACCATTCATGGAATTTGACATTAATTCTTTTTTGAGAGAACTTTCTATAGCAGCAGTTCCTTTTCTCATGGCAATTACCGTGCATGAAGCCTCTCACGGGTACGCAGCGTATATGCTTGGAGATGATACAGCTAAGAGAGCAGGGCGCTTAACTTTAAATCCACTCAAGCATCTTGATCCGCTTGGACTGCTTGTTCTTTTTCTTACCAGGTTGTTCGGATGGGCAAAACCGGTACCTGTAAATTTCACCAATCTAAACAATAAAAAATACGGACCTGCTATTGTTGCAGGAGCAGGACCCACAGCAAATTTTATCACCGCAATATTGTCTTCGGGTTTATATAACATAATCATTAATCTGAATGTGAGTCAGTCACTGCATTCAACTGTAATTGTACCCTTGGCACTGATGGCTCTTTTCTCTATCCAAATCAATATAGCTTTAGGTATTTTTAATCTTATCCCGATTCTTCCTCTGGACGGAGGAAGAATACTCCAGTCTTTTCTGCCGTTAAACGCAGCTTATAAATTTTCACAAACAGAGCAGTACGGCTTTGTTATTATAATAATTTTACTGCTTACAAACGTTATAGACAGAGTTGTATTCCCTATTATCAATGTTCTTATAAATTTATTAACTTAAGGAGTCAGCATCCAATGACAAGAGTATTAAGCGGCATGCGCCCGACCGGTAAGCTACACATAGGACATTATTTCGGAGCACTTCAAAACTGGGTAAGCTTGCAGGATAAATATGAATGTTTTTATTTTATAGCTGACTGGCACGCACTCACAACCGGCTATGAAACGCCTCCCGATTTTCATACACTGAGAAGGGAAATGCTTCTGGACTGGCTGACAGCAGGTCTTGATCCCAAAAAAAGTACTCTGTTTATTCAGTCCAAAAATTCTGCTCATGCTGAGCTTTACTTGCTGCTTAATATGATAACACCGGTTGGATGGCTGGAGAGATGCCCCACTTACAAAGAAATGAAAGAGGAACTGAACGATAAGGATCTTTCCAATATTGGTTTTTTAAGCTATCCTGTCCTGCAGACTGCAGATATTATAATATACGATGCAAAATACGTCCCCGTGGGAAAGGATCAGGTTCCCCATCTTGAAATAAGCCGTGAAATTGTCAGGCGTTTTAATTATCTTTATAACGCAGATGTTTTTGTTGAACCTGAGGCGCTGCTTACAAAAACTTCCAAGTTACTGGGTACTGACGGAAGAAAAATGAGCAAATCTTACGATAATGCCATACTGCTTTCTGAAGATTTAAAATCGGTGGAGAAAAAAATAAAACAGATGAAAACGGACACAAACAGAAAAAGAAAATCCGATCCGGGGAATCCTTTCATCTGTCCCGTGTTTGGATATCATGAGGTATTTTCCACAAAAGAAGAGCAGGAATGGGTAATAAACGGCTGCAAAAATGCCGGCATAGGGTGTATAGACTGCAAAAAAGTTCTCATTAAACATTTGTTTGAATTTTTGGAGCCGCTCCAGGAAAAGCGCAATAAGCTTGACAAAGAAATTGACAATATATACGAATATTTATCCGAATCCCAGGAATATGCCGAAAAAATTGCATCAATAAAATTAGAGGAAGCAAAAAAAGCAATGAACCTATGAAAGATCTTCTCGATGTAAAAACAGCAAATTTTGAAGGTCCGCTGGATTTACTCATCCATTTAATCTACAAAAACGAAATGAATATATATGACATCTCAATCTCAACAATTGCCGATCAGTTTGTTGACACGGTCAGGCAGATGGAAAGACTGGATATGGAGGTTGCTGCAGAATTTATAAATATGGCATCGTACCTGACATATCTGAAATCAAAAATGCTTTTGCCCAAAACTTCCACTTTTGAAGAGGATATCGACCCGGAAGAAGAAAAATATCAGTTTACCCAGAGACTTATAGAATATTCTTTTTATAGGGATATTTCAGAGACACTCAGGCAGAAAGAATTTTTCAGCAAAAGATATCTGACACGCAGAGATACACTATATCTTCCCAAAGAGCATTCATATCAAGAAGATCCTTTGAGTCTGGCCAAAGAATTTTTCAGACTTATTGAGAAGGAAAAAGATGATAATGTTGTTATCGAACATGACAATGTTGATATAGATGATTTAATTGAGCAGATGAAAGATTTTGTGTTAAACAGAGATGAAATTTTCTGGTCTGAAATCCTAAATGTCTGCAGGAGCAAAAGGGAAGTTGTCGTTGCGTTGCTTGCAATACTGGAACTGGTAAGGATAAAAGTAATAACTGCTCTTCAAACAGAAAACTTTGGTGAAATACTGGTGAAAAAGTATGCAGAATAAAGAAAAACAGATGTTTTTTGCCTCGCTTTTCCTTTCAGGCAAACCTCTCAACCTGAAATTTTTCAGAGAAATGTTTGACCCGATTAATATGGAAAACCGACTTGATGAGTTTGCACATGAATTCAATAATATGCAGACAGGTTTGTTTATCCGGAAAGTTGCAGAAGGTTATCAAATGGTTACAGACACAGCAATATTCGATGAGTTGAGCACATTTTTTGGTGAAAGGGCAGAAAACCTATCAAAAGCTGCTATGGAAACCGTGGCAGTAGTAGCATATAAACAGCCGGTCACAAAAATTGAAATTGAGGAATTAAGAGGGGTAAATTCAGCAGGTGTAATCAGACAGCTTCTTGATAAAAATCTCATACGGGTAATGGGGAGAAAAGACGTACCGGGCAGACCGATGCTGTACTGTACCACCAAATACTTTTTAGAGTATTTTAACTTGAAAACTTTGTCCGAATTACCTACTTTCAGAGAATGGCAGGAGTTAAAACAGAGCTGACAAAAATTCGCCTAAATAAATTCTTGGCTTCCAATACTTCTCTATCCAGGAGAAAAGCTGATGAAGCGATATTTTCACGTCGTGTTCGTTTAAACGGCGCAATAATTTCATCTCCGGCAACATATGTTGACAGGGATAACGATGAAGTCATGTTGGATAACCATTTAATAGCAACCAAAACAAAAGAATATTGGGCTTTTTATAAGCCAAAGGCAGTATTAACCTCATATGAGCGGGAAGGGGAAAAGCGATGCCTCTCCGATTTCGATAAATTAAACAGAAAAAAACCGGCTTATTCGGGAAGGCTGGATTATAACAGCGAGGGGCTCATATTGTTCAGCAATGACGGACATTTTATACAAAAACTTCAAAGACCCGATAATAAAATCCCCAAGGAATATTTAGTTTATATCGATGAAAACTTGTCGGAAGCGGATATAAAACTCCTTGAACAGGGGATAACATTCAACGGAACAAACTATATGCCGTGCAAAATCGACAAACTTGCTGACAGAAAATACAGAATTGTACTTTATGAAGGGAAAAACAGGCAAATAAGAAATATGATTAATCACTGCGGGAAAAAAACCAGGAGATTAATCAGAACAAAAATAGGGTGTGTCGGTCTAAAAGACCTGAATCCAGGTGAATTCAGGCAATTAACAAAAAACGAAATCATGGAGATTACAAATGTATAAAGTTAAAGTAACTGATAATTTTTCATCAGCCCACAATCTGAGGGAATATGAAGGAAACTGTGAAAAACTTCACGGTCACAATTGGCAGATTGAAGTTTCCCTGAAGGGGGAAGAGCTTGATGAACTGGGTATGCTTGTGGATTTCAGGGAGTTGAAAAAAGAAGTAAAAAACATCCTTAACACTCTGGATCATACATACCTTAACGATCATGAATATTTTTCACGAGTCAATCCCACAAGCGAAAATATAGCACATTTTATTTATAAGAAATTAAAGTCCAGGTTTAAAGATAGGATGGATAGTGTAACTGTATGGGAAAGCAATAATTCTGCTGCGGAGTATTATGAATAATTCTTCTGGATACATCAAAGAGATTTTTCCGTCGATTCAGGGAGAAGGCAAATATGTCGGAGCAAAACAGCTCTTTGTGAGATTCGCCGGTTGTTCCATAAACTGCTTGAACTGTGATACCGATTACTCTGCGGAAGATTTTTTCATTATTAAAGACAAAAAGATACAAAATCCGGTTTCACCAGTGGATTTAGCCGGTAATATTACAGAAGCCTTTGGTCTTAATTCATTCCACAGCATCTCCATAACAGGCGGAGAACCGCTGGATCAATTCGGTTTTTTAAAAGACTTTATTAAATCTGTCAAAAGAATATCCGGGATCAGAATCTTTTTGGAAACAAGCGGCTTTTACTCTGATAAGTTATTGGCATTACAAGATATCGTGGATATCTTCAGTATTGATTTAAAAATTAATAGTTCCTTTGGAGTAAACAATCTTCAGTCGGTTCAGAAAATTTTGAGATCAATTGACACAAGCAAAACATATGTTAAACTTATAATAAGTAAAAATATAACTGAAATAGAAATGAGCGCTGCCCTTAAATTTTTAATGGATTCAAAAATAAAAGAAATATACTTGCAACCTCTGAATAATATAAGTTATAATAATAAACTGGAATATATAATTGATCTTTTGCAAGATAATGGAGTAAATGCTTATTTTATCCCCCAAACACATAAATTTATGGAGATAAGATGAAATTATTTGGTAAACATAAGACAGACACAATAAGTCAGGCTAAGGCATTATATGCAAAGGGTCACTTTAAGAAAGCGCTGAGCACCTGTAAGAATTTAATAAATAAAAATCCAAATGATTTCGAAGCATACAATCTTCTTGGTGATATACATTACAAGATGGGTAACGAATCAAAAGCAATAGAAGTTTACAGGAATCTTGCGGAAAAACTCGAAGAAGATAAATTCACAGAAAGAGCTATCGCTGTCACCAGAAAAATAATAAGATTTTTTCCCGACCAACTGGATTTATATCGTAAGATTTCGAAACTCTACAGCAAAAAAGGTCTGCTGGCAGAGCATGTTAATGTGCTTTATGAATTGAGTAACATATATGAAGAGCGCGGTGAAAAAGATAAAGCTGTAGATATTTTAAAAGAGATAGCCGAGTACAACAGAAGCAATGCTGAAAATTATTATAATATTATCTTAAAATTCGACAAATACGGCAAACAGCAGGAAGTAAACAGATTTATTTACCATGCCTTTGAGCTGGCAGATAAATATAATAAAGAACAACTAATAAGCAATCTTGTAGATACAGCCATAAAGAATGATTGTGACCTGACAAATTGTATTAAATTTATTATACCTTATTACAAAGATACAGATGAGCATAAGGAGCTCTTCAGTAAATATGGAATAAACTATCTTCATGAAAATTTTGATGAGTCCTTTTTCAGTGACTTTGTCGAATTTCTGGATTATGACGATGACCCGGAATTTTTCGAGGAAATTAAAGATAAATATAATCATATAGCCATTTACAATTATCTGCTTCAATACACGATAAATCACAGAAATTATGATGAAACAGTGAAGCTTTTGGAAGAAATTGCTGATCTTCCTAAATATAATTTTGACAACTCAGTAATGGATATTATTGAAAAATATTATAGCTCTTTAGATCACACAGAGATTCTGGATGCAATGGCAATAATTTCCGAAAAGTGCGAAGACAGAGATACCACAATAAACTTATACAGACATCTTAAAGACATATACAATCAACGTGGAGATAATGAAAGAGCAGACAACCTGGAGCAGTTTATTTCAGATCTTGAAAAAACAGGCTTTAACCATGCTAATGATTTCGAAGCAGATGAAGAAGATGTGACACAGTCCGATGATGTTAAAGATTTCGGGGACCTTTTGGAGCAGACATCTTTTGAAGATATGGGAGAAAAATCAGAAAACCTTCTGGATTCAATAGATGTAGATCTTCAGGAAGAAATGGAAGATGAGGATATCTTCGGCTTGGAGCTAAATAATGCAGATATTGGAGAAAGTACCGAAAAAGACAGTGAGGAAGAAGATACCGATTTGGATATGGAATTTGATCTTAATGATCTGGACTCCGGCAGGAATTCAGGTAATGAAGATGAAACGGGATTTGACAATGAATCAGCTGAACCTTTAGATAACATCAGTGGATTAGAGCACAATGAGCAAAGTTATTCTGATAAACAATCTCCCGAAACTGAAAAAAGTGATGAAGAATCAGAATCTCTTGATGAGCTGGAAGATTTTGATTTGAATGAAATGAACGAGGGAAATATTTTCAGCGAAACACCGGTTGAGCAGGAGAGTGAGGATTCCGATATTGAGGTCTCTTCAGAAAGTAAAGAGACAAAAATAGAAAAAATAAAGCAATTGATTGACAGAAATGACTTTGACACTGCTCACTCTGCTTTGGACGAACTTCTACAGCAATATCCTGATGATGAGGAAATTAAAAATCTTGCTACAGAGCTTATTCTTTTCAGTGAAGAAAGTGAAAGCAAAGAAGTAACTGAAGAAAAAAGCGAGGACATAAACAGCTTAACTTCCGAATTTAAGGATGTTGCAAAATCTATTCGTGAAAGTATCAATGAAATGATAGACCCCGGGGATTATGAAACACACTATAATATGGCTATGGCTTACATGGAAATGGAGCTTTACGATGATGCCATAACTGAGCTTAAAAAGTCAGCAACGAGTAATAAAAGATATGAAAGCCTGTATCTAATGGCAGAATGCTATAAGTTATTGGGAAATTACGATCAATCCATCAATATTCACAAACTTATTGTTGTAGATTATTCAGATAAGGAGAGGATGTTAAATTCTCTTTATGAAATTGCTCACATATACGAAATCAGAGGTAATGCTCCTGTGGCCTTAAATTATTACAAAAAAGTATTCTTTCTCGATGAAAACTTTAGAGATGTTAAAGCTAAGATAGATAATCCTGATTCTTTGGGTTCGTCCCATTCATCTGAAACAAATATTGATAGTTCAGATGATAATGATTTGAAAGATAAAAAGAAGATATCATATTTGTAAAATTTATTAAAACTGTTATCAGCAGGTGAATATGAGTGTAAAAGAGTTTTTCCAGATTAAAGAACTGCCTTTTAACAATGCCCCGGATTTGAAGTATTTTTATTCATCAAAACCACACCAGGAAACTCTTACCAGGCTCAGGCATATCATTGAAAACCGTAAAGGGCTTGCCCTTGTAACCGGACAAATCGGCACAGGGAAAACTACCCTTGCCCGATTACTTTTTGAAGAGCTGGATCCTCAGCAATATGAAACCGTATTAATGATTGTGGTTCATTCGGAAATTACTTCCGAATGGATACTAAAAAAAATATGCACCCAAATGGACGTTGAAAATATATCGACAGATAAACCTGGAATGCTAACAGCTCTGTACAAAAGACTGTATGAGCTCAATGAGAAAGGGAAGAAAGCTGTCATTTTGATTGATGAAGCACAAATGCTTAAACACAGAGATGTCATGGAAGAAATCAGAGGTATTCTGAACTTTGAGGACGAATTTGGGAAATTGCTGACATTTATTTTTTTTGGGCTGCCCGAGCTGGAAACTAACCTTTCAGTAGATGAACCTTTACGACAAAGGGTTGCACTAAAATGCGAACTAAAGCAGCTTGACTTTGAAAGTACCAAAAATTACATTATGCACAGGATAAAAGTATCAGGCGCTAAATATAATTTTTTTGCTGATGATGCCTACAGATCCATTTTTGAAGCTTCCGGTGGCATCCCCAGAGTTATAAACACAATTTGTGACAATGCCATGTTTGAATCATATCTTATAAAAGAAAAAGTTATAAAAAAAGAAACTGTTGATCAGGTCGTAAATGATTTGGGTCTGTTAGCCTTATAAATTTTTTATTATTTAAACGAAAAAAAGCAGAAGGCCGGAGCAGTGATTGATAAAATACATTGGTAAAAAAAGTAAAGTTTTATGGTATTCTTTATTTGCCATTATTTTAGTTATACTTAATTTCATTGCCAGCTCCCAGTTAGTCAATTCCGATTTCCCCTGGTATTCAAATATATCAATCTTTCTTTTAGTAAATATCAATATCATTTTACTGCTTGTTCTTCTCATCGTTATTTTCAGAAAAGTGGGTAAACTGCTTCTGGATCAACGAAAAAATGTATTCGGGACAAAACTTCAGAGCAAACTGGTAATATTTTCCATTATACTTACTGTGATCCCGGTAGCGGTTGTCTTCACCTTTTCAAATGCAATAATAAACAATTCCATAGACAAATGGTTCAATGCCCAGGTGGAATTGGCACTAAAAAACTCTATCGATTTGATGCAGCGATATCAAAACCAGGTAGAACAGGATATTATCGAACAAACAAGTATTCTTTCCAAACTTATAACCTCCAAAGGATTCCTCCTCCATAAAAATTATGATGAAATGGCCGAATTTGTAAGAGGCTATATGAAGGACAACCGAATTCGGGGAATTGGTATCTATAATAACCAAAAAACAGAGCTGATCAGCATAGACAAGAATATTTATCTGTCCATTATCATAGGAAATGAAGAGCTGAATAAAGTATTATCCGGCTCCCAAGTTGCACAATATAAATTTTTCAGCAACAAGCAGGTTTACTGGGTGGGACAGCCGATTTCCTCCACCGTTAATGATAACATCATTCTTGGAGCGCTTTTTGTTTATAAAACCGTTCCTGCACAACAAGCGGAAAAGGTTTCCCGTATTCTGGAATCCTATAACAACTACAG
The DNA here is from genome assembly GCF_036172515.1 of Flexistipes sp. Classification (NCBI taxonomy): domain Bacteria; kingdom Pseudomonadati; phylum Deferribacterota; class Deferribacteres; order Deferribacterales; family Flexistipitaceae; genus Flexistipes; species Flexistipes sp. Next base: position 56,952 of record NZ_JAXKVW010000011.1, on the reverse strand, counting down.
ACAGATTAAATTTTATTCAAAACCTATAGAAAATTCATATAAAATTTTATTAGTTATGATGACCTTACTTGTTGTATTTGCCGGTATTTGGGGTAGCCTTCTCTTTGCAAAGAGCATTACAGACCCCCTGGAAAAACTTACCTCTGCATCTCACCAGGTTTCAGAAGGAAACCTCGATGTGGTACTTGATAAGGCAGGCAATGACGAAGTAGGTTTTCTGGTGGAATCATTCAACGATATGACACAAAAATTAAGGCTGCATAATGAGGAATTAAAAAAGAAAAATGAAATACTTTCGGAAATGTACAACCAAATTTCCAAAGATAACCAATACATAGACACTATTTTTAAAAATGTAAAATCATCAATTTTTCTTCTTAACAGCAGTCTTGAAATACTTAAAGTGAACAGAATAGGGGAGAAATTTGTAAATTCAGAGAACCAGTTTACAAATGAAAAACTCAAAAAGTTTCTTAACAACTTTATTAAAAGCGAAGATAGTTTTACTAATTTTCAGACAGAACTGTCTGTAAACGGAGATAACCGCACTTTTACCGTTACAATCTCAAAAATTTTAGACAGGAATAATTTAGAAAATATAGTTTTAGTGTTGGATGACATTTCAGAGGTTGTCAGGCTGCAAAGAATAAACATTTGGAGGGAAATTGCTACAAGAATTGCCCACGAAATAAAAAATCCGCTTACTCCCATAAAACTTTCAGCAGAGCGGATGCTAAGAAAAGTGAAAAAACTTGATGATGCAGAGATGAAACAAATGCTCGAAGAAAGCATGTCAACTGTTATTAACGAAGCAAATGAGTTGTACAACCTTGTCAATGAATTCAACAGCTTTGCACGGCTGCCGGAAATTAAAAAAGAATATTTTAATATCAGTAAGTTGGTAGATTCAGTAGTATTTATATATCAGCAGTCCCATCCAAATATAAATTTCCACAAGAATATTGATGAATCATTAGAAATTTATGCGGATAAACAACAAATCAAAAGGATGTTTCTGAATTTAATAAATAATTCCATTCATGCACTAAATGATAACGGAAATATCTTTATAGATGTTTTTAGAGACAAAAATTGGGTAAAGGTAGTATTCAAAGACGATGGTGCAGGTATAGACAAGAATGATATTGAAAAAATATTTATGCCTTATTTCAGCAAAAAACCGGATGGAACCGGCCTGGGCCTTGCAATTGTGAAAAAAATTATTGAAGAACACTCCGGAAGCGTTAAAATAGACAGCGAAAAAAATAAATATACAACATTTAATATAAAATTACCGTACGCACAGGTGAGTAATGAAAATACTAATAATTGACGATGAAATAAACATATGTACCACTATACAAAGCATATTAACCGATGAAGGCTATGAAGCTGAATATGCACTCAACTTCAATGACGGAATGAAAAAATTAAAACATGAAATTTTCGATGTGATTTTTTTGGATATCTGGCTGCCAGACCACGATGGTAGTGAAGGACTACATAAAATCAAAAAATATTTTCCAGAAACCGAAGTCATTATGATAAGCGGACATGGGAATATTGAAAACGCCGTTGAAACAATAAAATACGGAGCATACGACTACCTGGAAAAACCTCTGTCCCTTGACAGAATAATCTTAATTATAAAGCACTTGGAAGACAAACTTAAACTCAAATCAGACTTAAAAGAATACAAATTTAATCTGTTGAAAAAATACGAACTGATTGGAACCAGTGAACCCGTAAAGCAGCTGAAATCAAGAATAGAAAAGATTGCGCCCACAAATGCCTGGGTCTTAATAACTGGTGAAAACGGAACAGGCAAAGAGCATGTCGCCAGGTTAATACATCTACTCAGTAAAAAATCGAACAACAAATTTGTCGAAATAAACTGCTCAGCAATTCCAAGTGAGCTGATGGAAAGTGAAATGTTCGGCTATGAAAAAGGAGCATTCACCGGAGCTGCAAGCAGAAAAATAGGTAAGCTGGAAAACGGAAACAAAGGTACAATATTCCTCGATGAGATTGGTGATATGGACATTAACTTACAAGCCAAACTCTTAAGGGTTTTGGAAACAGGTGAATTTACACGGGTAGGGGGGAATGAAGTAATCCGATCCGATTTCAGAATTATTTCTGCAACGAATAAAGACCTGGAAAAAGAGATAGACAGAAACAATTTTAGAGAAGACTTATATTACAGGATAAACGTAATTCCCATTTATGTACCCCCGTTGAGAAAAAGAAAAGACGATATACCACTGTTAACAAACTACTTTATTAAAGAATCCTGTCAAACTAACGGTTTACAGATAAAGAAAATTGATAAAAATCTGATGGATATTTTTATGGAGTACACATGGCCGGGAAATGTTAGACAGCTTAAAAATATCATCGAGAGAATGGTTGTACTAACAGAAAATGACATATTAACAGTAAAGGATGCACCGGAATTTATAATGAAAAATTTTGCATCCAATAACAAAAAAGACGTCGAAAAAGAAATGGAAACAATCATTTACAGAAATGACAATTTGAAGAAAGCAAAAGAGCGCTTTGAAAAATACTACATATTAAAGACACTGCAAAACAAAAAATGGAACGTATCCCAATCAGCTAAATATCTCGGAATAGAGAGAACATATCTTCACAAAAAAATTAAAGACTACAGTTTGGATCAATTCAGGGATTAACTCCCGGGAAAGAAGGAGGTATGCTGGGTATAAAAATATTTGTACGCTTTCGTGTAAACTTAACATAATATATCTTATCGGACGTTATTGCGATAGGCATTATTTGTTCCTTTATTTTAGCCCTATGTTTAAACTTTAATATTGGATAGCTATTTTACAGATTCACAAATTAACCAATAAGCCAGCTAATTAAACAACTATTCCACCGCTGAGCTGGGAAATATTAGCTATTTTATTTTCAATGCAATAGTTTTCCAGGTCTTTGATTATCTCAAGGGTAATTTCAGGGTCTACGAAGTTTGCTGTTCCTATCTGAACAGCACTTGCTCCGGCTAAATAGAATTCTATCACATCTTTGTAGTTCATTATCCCGCCTATGCCGATAATCGGAATACTGATTGTTTTATACAAGTCATAAACCATCTTTACTGCCACAGGCTTGATTGCCGGGCCGCTGAGCCCTCCTGTAACGTTAGATAAAAAAGGTTTGCGTGTGTTTGTGTTGATAGACATACCTAATAGCGTATTTATGGCGCTGACAGCATCTGCACCGGCATCTTCAACTGCACGGCCAAATATACTTATATCCGAGACATTTGGAGATAGTTTTACAACTAATGGTTTATTATTTACTGCTTTTTTTACTTCACTGACCACATCAAAGGTCATTTTCGGATCTGTTCCGAATGCTATGCCCCCTTCTTTTATATTGGGACATGATATATTCATTTCAAGCATGTCCACATCTTCTTTATCCAGAACCTCTGCAACTTTAACATATTCATCAACTGTTTTTCCCCAGAAATTTGCTATAATCCGTGTGCTGTATTTCTTAATTCCCGGTAGTTTTTCTTTTATAAATTTTTCAACTCCCACATTCTGCAACCCGATGGCATTTAACATCCCTGCGTGTGTTTCCATTATTCTGGGCATTGGATTACCCTGAACCTCATTCAGTGATATTCCTTTTACCGAGATTCCGCCTATTTTATTTAAATCGATTATTTCTGAATATTCCAGACCGTAACCAAACGTACCACTGGCCATTATGAGTGGATTATTAAATTTAACACCGCAAATTTCAGTTATGAGCGGATTATTCATAACTGCTCCTTGCATACCGTATCCCATACAATCTGTTTTCCATCAAAAACCGGCCCTTCTGCACAGCATCTTACCTGTTTTATTTTTTCGGTCCTTTCATCATTAATATATATTATACAGCCAAGACATGCACCTACTCCACAAGCCATACGCTCCTCCAAAGATACTTCAAAATCTATTTCGCCTATATCTTTTACCAGTTCAAACGCAGCTTTTAGCATAGGTTTAGGACCGCATGCATAAACTTTGTCATAACTGTCTATATTTTCAACCAAATCCGTAACAAAACCTTTTTTTCCCACACTTCCGTCATTTGTGGATATTTTCATATTATTCGAGTATTTTTCAAAAACATGTGTAAGCAAAATGTCTTTTTCCTCCGCTCCTCCGTAATATACATCCACACTGTTATTCTCGTAGAGTGTTTTCGTCAAAAATAGCATAGGAGCTATCCCCACTCCGCCCCCAATAGCAGCTATTTTTTTGTCCGCCGTCAGGTTAAAAGGAGTTCCCAATGGTTCAGAAAAGCTTATAACTGCTTCTTTAGCTATATTTGAGAGTAGTTTGGTTCCTTTTCCGATAATCATATACAGCAGGGAAAACGTGCCTCTTTTCAGATTAACATCGCATATTCCCAGAGGACGCCTTAAAAGAGGGTCATACAGATAATTGTGCAGCTGGGTTTTAATCATCAGAAACTGACCGGGTTTTGCATTCTTCACAAACTCAGGTGACTCAATACACATTAAGCCGTATTTGTCGTTTAACAGTCTGTTATCAACTACCACTCCTTCCACAGCAACTCCTTAGGGATTAATAATATTTTGTCTGCATCTGCCTATAATATTCCTGAAGCGATTTTGCTGTAAGCCCCTGGTCTTTATAAGCTTCTATTCCGTTAACAGAAGCCTCTGCAGCTTCAATTGTGGTAACATATGGAATATTATAACTTAAAATAGCTCTTCTTATAGAATGAGCATCCAGCCGCGATTTTTTACCGGCAGGTACATTAATAACAAAATCAATCTGGCCATTTTTTATCAAATCAACAATGTTGGGTCTTCCCTCCTGAACCTTCAGAACATGTTCAGCCTTAATATTGTTTTCAACCAGATACTTGTGAGTACCGCTGGTGGCAACGATTTCAAACCCGATATTACTCAGTTTTTCCGCCACAGTTACTATATTATCTTTGACAGAATCCTTAACACTGATAAAAACTTTACCTTTTTTGGGCAAAACGTTACCCGCGGCAAGCTGCGATTTGTAAAAAGCTTTTCCGAACGTTGTATCTATGCCCATAACCTCACCGGTGGATTTCATTTCGGGGCCCAGGATAGGGTCTGTATTTGGAAATTTTATAAATGGAAACACAGACTCTTTCACTGTATAAAACTTATTCTTCTTAACATCTTCAATGCCTATATCTTTTAGTTTATAGCCGAGCATAACCTTTGCAGCAACTTTAGCCAGTGGTATACCAACAGATTTGCTGACATAGGGGATTGTTCGGGAAGCTCTGGGATTAACTTCAATAAGATATATATCTCCATCTTTTATTGCATATTGAATATTCATCAGTCCTATAACTTTCAACTCTTCGGCTATCCGTTTTGTCTGTTTAATAATCTCTGATTCCATCTCTTTGGAAATACTTCTGGGTGGTATAGAGCATGCTGAATCTCCTGAATGGATACCGGCCTCTTCAATATGCTGCATAATGCCTGCCACAATAGTATTTTCACCATCACTCAGCGCATCAACATCTATTTCAACAGCATTTTCAAGAAACTTATCAATAAGAACAGGGTGCTCTTCACTCGCCTCAACGGCATATTTCATGTAATTTTCAAGAGAGTCTTCATCATAAACAATTTCCATAGCTCTTCCGCCCAAAACATATGACGGCCTGACTACCACCGGATAACCAATTCTTTCAGCAATACGAAAGGCATCTTCATAGTTCATGGCAATATCATTAGGCGGCTGTTTTAAATCCAGCCTGTTTACCATATCCTTAAAACGCTCCCTGTCCTCAGCAATATCAATGCTGTCAGGAGATGTTCCCAGTATCTTCGCTTCAGAATTTTCCAGGCTTCCGGCAAGTTTAAGAGGTGTTTGGCCGCCGAATTGTACAATTACACCGTCCGGATTTTCTTTCTTGATAATATTTAACACATGCTCCCTTGTAAGAGGCTCAAAATAAAGCCTGTCGGATGTATCATAATCTGTACTTACAGTCTCGGGATTGCAGTTAATCATTATCGTCTCATATCCGATATAGGAAAGGGCAAAACAAGCATGCACACAGCAATAATCGAACTCTATCCCCTGCCCTATTCTGTTCGGTCCGCCTCCAAGAATCACAACTTTTTTACGGTCTGTAACATCTGCCTCACATTCTTCTTCAAAAGTGGAATACAGATAAGGGGTATAGGATTCAAACTCAGCCCCGCACGTATCCACTCTTTTATAAACCGTTTCAATACAATGGTTTGCCAACAATTCTTCTATTTCCAGTTCAGATTTTCCCAATAAATGTGCTAATCTTGCATTGGAAAAACCCAGCTCCTTAGCTTTTTTCAGAACATTATAATCGGGATTGCTGTTATTTTTCAGGATATATTCAAAGTCAATAATCTCTTTTATATTATTCAAAAACCACGGATCAATGTGTGAAAAATGATAAATCTGATCCACTGTAAAACCGGCTCTGAACGCCTCTGCAATATACCAGATTCTTTTGTCTGTGGGGCGCTTTAAATAGTTGACTATTTCATCCAGAACATTTTCATCTTCCAGCATATTTTCTTCAAAAATCTCATCAAAGCCTGTTTTGCCTATTTCCAGAGAATTTATCGATTTTTGCAGAGACTCCTTGAATGTACGCCCTATGGCCATTACTTCTCCCACCGATTTCATCTGAGTTGTTAATGTGTCGTTACTTCCCGGAAATTTTTCAAATGTAAACCGCGGGAATTTAACAACACAATAATCTATTGTGGGCTCAAAAGAAGCCGGTGTTTCCTTGGTTATATCATTGGGTATCTCATCAAGTGTATAGCCAACGGCAAGTTTAGCTGCAATCTTTGCAATTGGAAAACCTGTGGCTTTTGAAGCAAGAGCGGAGCTCCTTGAAACTCGGGGGTTCATTTCTATAATAACCTGTCTGCCCGTTTTGGGATCTACAGCAAACTGAACATTTGACCCGCCTGTATCAACCCCTATCTCCCTGATAACATTTATTGCAGCATTTCTGAGTTCCTGATACTCTTTGTCGGTGAGTGTCTGTGCCGGAGCAACGGTAATGCTGTCACCAGTGTGGACACCCATTGCATCAAAATTTTCTATGGAACAGATAATCACAACATTGTTGTTCAAATCCCTCATCACTTCCAGCTCAAACTCTTTCCACCCTATTATGGACTCTTCCACTAACACTTCATGTACAGGAGAGGCTTCCAATGCCCACGTTATATAATCCCTGTACTCTTCCATATTGTATGCAACATTTCCACCTGTGCCGCCCAAAGTAAATGAAGGTCTTATTATTACGGGAAAACCGATTTCATCAATAGTATCCATGGCTGCCTGATAGGACCTGATATATGCACTTTTCGGCATACCCAGGCCTATTTTTGTCATGGCATCTTTAAAAAGTTCACGATCTTCTGCCTTGTTTATCGCCTCTATATTTGCACCGATCAGCTCAACTGAATATTTTTCCAGTATACCCTTTTTGTCCAAATCCAATGCAACATTTAACGCGGTTTGTCCTCCCACGGTTGGAAGCAGTGCATCGGGTTTTTCTTTTGATATAATACTTTCCAAAGATTCGGAGTTAAGAGGTTCAATATATGTGGAATCGGCAAGCTCCGGATCCGTCATAATTGTAGCCGGGTTGGAATTAACAAGAATGACTTTATACCCCTCTTCCTTAAGTGCTTTAAGTGCCTGGGTTCCGGAATAATCAAACTCACATGCCTGACCAATCACTATAGGTCCTGAGCCTATTATCAGAATACTCTTGATGTCTGTTCTTTTGGGCATATTTCCTCCTGGAAAGTATCTGCAGATTAACAGTAACAGCTCAAAATTCTTATTTCTATATCAAAATATTAAGCAAAACACAATAGCTAACGATTTTTATCCAAACAAATCGTTGGTAACATCTCAACTAAATATAAAACTGAAAAACAAATCCGCCTCCATCACTTTCCACTTCATCAATGGAATAAAATCTACATGGTAAACCATATTTATCCATAATAGATTTGATAACATATAACCCAAGACCTGTGCCGGATTTTTTAGTGGTGAAAAACGGCTGGCAAATTTTATCCAGAATGTCTCTGCTCAAGCCGGTTCCTTTGTCCCTGTATTCTACAGTAACTCTTCCATTCTCTTTGCTGGATGAAATGGTTATTTCGTTATCATTTCTGTTCTCATAACTATTCAGAACAAGATTCCAGAACATCTGATAAAATTCTTCCTTGGTAAAGGGAATCTGAAAATCATCTTCCACTTCGTATTCAAACGTAATTTTTTCAAAAACCTCGTAATCCTCCATATAACTGCAGAACTCATCAAGAATTGTACCCAGGAAAGGCTTGGACTGACTTTTATCGCCCCCCAGGATATTGCCCACTGAGAATTCTCCGCTTTCAACACTTCTGTTTCTTGTAACAAACAATAAGTTATTTAAAGCCAGTTCCAGGCGGGATATTTCTCTGTCCACAATCTGGATAAGCCGTTTATTCGTTCCCCCGCTCTTTTTTATAAGGTGAAAACTTCCTTTTATAGCACCTAACGGATTCTTAATTTCATGGGCAACAACTGCCGCAAACTCACCCAGGAAAGCAAGTTTTTCTTTTTCTATCAGTTCTTTCTTGAGATGTTCACGCTCAGTAACATCTTGAAATATCAGCAGTGAGCCTAAATTGCCTTTATTTTCTGAAAATTCCTGAAATTTATAGCCAATGTATTTGTTTTTAAAGTGAACAATATCCATATCCCCTCTAATACCAGGGATCAGCTGCCACGGTTTTTTACCTATAATGGCGCTTTTGCCAAGTTTAAGAATTTCCACAGAAGACCTGTTGCATGAAATTATGCTGCCAGCAGAATTTAAAACAAAAATTCCTATATTAATATTTTCAATTACAAGTTCGTGTAAATTTTCAAGCTCACGTAATTTTTTTTCGAAAAAAGCAGTTTCCTGCTCCTTTTTTGCATATTTTTTATGTAAGAAATATGAGAAAAAAAGAACCACCAAAAACACAAGACAATACTGACTTATGCTTAGTATAAAATCATAGTTGGATATGTTAACATCTTTAACAAGATCATAATAAATAAACGTATAAACAACAAAAATCATAAAAGCGAGAATTATACTGATACCACCCCGAACACCCTCAAAAAAGCTTATGTAAATTACAATAAGGGCATAAAAAATAAGAAAAGGACTTTCTGTAAAACCCGTATTTATCACAAGATAGCTTATAATAAAGAAATCAAAGATTGCCTGGACATAAAAAAGCAGCATTTTTGAAAACAGTTTTGATGCAAAAAAAACAAGAAGAGAAAAAAAAGCAATTAACAGTCCTATATTGAAGAAAACGCTGTTTTCAGTGGGCATAAAAACTTTCCCGTCAGTTATACCGGGGATATTTGTCTCAAAAAATGCATTAAGGATCAGAATAAAAAATATTACAAAAAAGTATAAGGATAACCTGATAAGTATTAGTATGTTGTTGACATTTTCAGAAACAAGTTCAGAAGATTCGGAACTTGGTTCACTGCTGTCATTGCTTAAAGACGACATAATATTAAAAACCATCGATCAGTGTAAACAAGCAGATAAATCCCTGAAAACAAGTCATCTGAAAAATTAGCCACCCACAACTGAACCAAGTTTAAAGATCGGCAGATACATCGCAATAATCACAAATCCAACCGCTCCTCCTACGAAAATCATCAGCAAAGGCTCAATCATTTTTGTTAACCCATCCACTGCTCTGTCGACTTCATCATCGTAAAAGTCAGCAATTTTTGTGAGCATTTGATCAAGTGCTCCTGTTTCCTCACCTACTGAGATCATCTGTGTTACCATCGGAGGAAAAACTCCCGCTTTTTCCAGTGGAGCAACAACTGTTTTACCACCTTCGATATCAGCTTTACTGCGCAACAAGTGTTTTTCTATCACTTTATTGCCGCTTGTTCGTGCAACTATATCCAAAGCATCGAGTATAGCCACACCACTGCTCAAAAGCGTTCCGAATGTCCTTGTAAATTTAGATACCGAGACTTTTTTAATAAGATCGCCGATTTTGGGAACCTTCAGGAGCATCTGGTCAATAGCATACCTTCCACGCTCGGATTTTTTATAAATTGTTCCCACAGTAACAACCAGTGCTATTATTAACACCGCCAGCAAGCCGCCTCCATACCAGCTTGAGAGAAAATTGCTTATTCCTATGGTAAACTGGGTAAGTGCGGGCAGAGTTCCACCAAAACCTTCGTACATGGCTTCAAACTTGGGGATGATGAAAACCAGCAGCCCCCATACCACAAGCACTGCAACTATTAAAACTATCGACGGGTACATCATTGCGGATTTAACTTTTCTTTTTAGAGACATGGATTTTTCCATGTAGATGGAGAGTCTGTCCAAAATTGTATCAAGGAGACCCCCGGCCTCACCGGCGGCAACCATGTTTATATATAATGTTCCAAAAACGTTTTTATGTTTTTCAAGAGCTTTGCTGAATGTTGAGCCCTGTTCTATCTGGTTTTTCACATCTTCAAAAATTTGCCTCAATTTCTTTTTCGGTGCCTGACTTGCTACAATTTCCAAACACTTAACGATAGAAAGACCTGCATTGATCATAGTAGCCATCTGTCTGGTAACAATAACCAAATCTTCGTCTTTGATTTTCTCTCCAAATGATAATTCGATATTTTTCCAGTCCATTTTGAGTTGACTGACATTTATTTTACGGTTTTTAAGTACCTGCTCCGCCTCTGCTTTATTTTTGGCGCTGATCTGTCCGCTGGCAGGCTTGCCTGTCATATCAACACCACTATAAACATACTTAGGCATTTAATCCTCCATTAATGTGTTCCACATATTCACCAGACTACTTCCCCAGGATGAATTCAAAGGAGGAGTAGTCCGGCTTTTAAAGACGTCCACTTTTCTTTTTGCTGACAACATTTCCCCTTTCAATAAGCTGCCTAACTTCATCGGGATATACAGCTCTGTTAACAGCATCTTCATATGAAATTAAATTCTTCCTGTACAAAGCATATAAAGACTGTGTCATTGTAATCATACCGTGTTCTGCCTGGCCTGACTGCATCATAGAATATATCTGATGAAGCTTATCCTCTCTTATAAGATTTCTAATACCTGAGTTTGGTACAAGCACCTCGCAAGCGAGCACTCTGCTGTTACCATCGGAAGTCTGAAGAAGCTGCTGACATATGACACCCTCTAGAACAAAAGAAAGCTGAGCTCTGATTTGAGACTGCTGATGAGGAGGAAAAACATCTATTATCCTGTTTATCGTTTGGACAGCACTGTTCGTATGAAGTGTACCGAAAGTAAGGTGTCCGGTTTCTGAAACAGTCAAAGCCGCTTCAATGGTTTCAAGGTCTCTCATTTCACCGACAAGCGCAACATCAGGATCCTGCCTCAATATGTATTTGAGTGCTTTTGCAAATGATTTTGTATCTGAATTGACCTCTCTTTGATTAATCAGTGCTTTATCATGATTATGCAGGTATTCAATAGGATCTTCAACTGTAATAATGTGCACCTTTTTTTCGTGATTAATCTTATCAATCATAGACGCCAAAGTAGTTGATTTACCACTCCCGGTAGGCCCGGTAACAAGAACAAGCCCTCTTGATTTTTCACACAAGCTTTCCACAATTTTAGGTACACCTAGCTGTTCAAATGACATAACCTGGTATGGTATCCGGCGCATCGCTGCAGCCATAGCACCCCGCTGCATAAAAAAGTTTGCCCTGAACCTGCTGAGCCCTTTTATACCGAAGGACAGGTCCAGCTCCAGCTCCTCTTCAAAAGTCTTTTTCTGAGCCTCTGTCATTATGCTGTAACACATCTTTTTTGTATCATTTGCACTGAGTGCTTCACCTTCTGTTCTTACAAGCATTCCGTTTACTCTGAAAACAGGGCTGGAACCCACAGTCAAATGAAGGTCTGTGGCGCCCATATCTATCATCTTCTGCAATAATTCCTGCAAAGAATACATAAATTCCCCCTTTTCTCGCCCCGCCCACGGACGGGAACTGTTCAATCATCCTTTATTAATAATAACACTATTTTTCTAATTATCAAAAAATTTTATTCTTCAAAAGTTACCCTTACTACCTCCTCTATAGTTGTAACCCCTTTTTTCACTTTTTCCAGTCCGCTTCTCCTGAGAGAAATCATACTTTCTTCCATTGCTTTGGCTTTTAACTCGTTGGCATTAGCCCCTCTTAATACAAGCTCCTTAATTCCTTCAGTAACTCCCATCACTTCATAAAGAGCCACTCTTCCTTTGTAACCTGTGCCGTTGCACTTGTCGCATCCTTTACCTTTTTTTGGATTAAATTTCCCTATTTCCTCTTCTTTGAATCCTACCGACAACAGAGCCTCTTTGGGGAGCTTAATTTCTTCCGAACACGAAGGGCAAAGTTTTCTGGCCAGTCTTTGAGCCAGAATAATAACTGTGGATGATGCCACGAGAAAAGGTTCAATTCCCATATTTAGCAGCCTGTTTACCGTACTGGGAGCATCATTGGTATGGAGTGTAGACAAAACAAGGTGGCCGGTCAGAGCAGCTTTTATTGCTATCTCAGCAGTTTCATAGTCCCTGATTTCCCCTACCATAATAATATCGGGGTCTTGTCTTAAAAATGATCTCAATGCAGAAGCAAAATTAAGTCCTATCTCTTCTTTCATCTGGACCTGGTTTATCCCGAAAAGGTTATACTCAACAGGATCTTCAGCTGTCATAATATTGACATCGTCCTTATTTAGTCTACTCAACGCTGAATAAAGTGTCGTAGATTTACCGCTTCCTGTGGGGCCTGTAACAAGCACCATTCCATAAGGGCTTTCAATTCCCTTTATAAACTTATCCAGAGATGATTGTTCAAAGCCGAGTTTCTCCATATCAAGCTGAAGACTGCTCTTATCAAGGATCCTCATAACAACTTTTTCACCAAACAGTACAGGAAGTGTTGAAACCCTCATATCAACAGAATGTTTGCCAACTTTTAATTTTATTCTTCCATCCTGAGGCAGCCTTCTTTCTGCTATATCCAGATCCGCCAGAATTTTCAGCCTGGAAATAACTGCATTTCTAATCTTTTTAGGCGGTCTCATAAATTCATGCATAACGCCGTCGATTCTGAACCTTACCCTAAAAATTTTCTCATACGGCTCCACATGTATATCAGAAGCTCCCCTTTTAACCGCCTCATTCATTATATGATTCACAAGCTTAACGGTAGGAGTATCCTCAACTTCTTTTTTCAACACATCTAACTTTACTTCTTCCTCTTCCTCCTGTTCATACTCCATATCAGCAATTTCCATATCTTCCAGTTCCGCCAGAGTGTTATCAACAGATTCGGACTGCATATCCAGATATTCTCTGATTGAAGACTCAACGGCAACATAAGGCTTAATATTAAACCCCGTAACAAACCTCAGTTCTTCGATTGCATAAACATTAGAAGGATCTGCAATAGCCACCTTCAGAGTTTGACCTTCCCTGTCAAACGGTATGACAAGAAATTTTCTGCTTAAGTCTGCGGGTATGCTGCTTAATATCCTGTTATCAATATCAATTTCTTTGAGATTTACATAGGGGACATTATATTGTTTACTCAGAAATTCAGCAATTTTTGACTCATCCACATAGCCAAGCTTTATAAGTGTTGAGCCTAATCTCCCCCCTTCTTTTTTCTGAACCTCGATGGCTTTCTCAAGCTGCTCATGGGTAATAAGATTTTCACTTAATAATATAGCACCGATTTTTCTTGCAAGCATATCAGACAGCTCTCCTTAATTTTTTTTTCAGTATTTCAAGTTCCTTTTCGATGTTTAATTGTTTCTTCACAAAAATATTCTCTGCCCACCTGGAAAACGATTCGGCTCCCTGATAAATCAACATCATCAGCCCATCTGAACAAATAATATCCTGTTTATAGTACTCTTTCAGGAATGGTGTCAAGTTTACGGAATATTGAAAATCAAAAGCAAACTCTCTGCATTTTATATCAGACATGTCCAAAAACCTTCCACCATCCAGCCCCATTGAAGTAGTATTTATAATTATATCATATTCATTATATTTTTTCAAAGAGTCAATATTTTTCACCCTGCACTTATTCAAGCCAAAGTGTGCCAGCATTTTTTCTCCCTTAACCGGCGTTCTGTTTACTATAGTTAAAGATTTATAACTCTGGCTCTTTAGATAATACAGCAAAGCTTTTGTTGAACCACCTGCTCCCAGTACGAGTATATCTTTACCCAAACATGATATGCCATGATATTTAAAAGTTTTTCCAATCCCGAAAACATCGGTATTTAACCCTAAAATACCACTATCACCGAACAATAACGTGTTTACTGCGCCTATTTCTGAAGCTGCAGAATCTGTTTTATCAATATATCTCATAATGTCAGTTTTATAAGGCAGTGTAACATTAACACCAACAAACCCCGATTCTATTAAAAAGGAAAGTGTTTTTGGCAGATTATCAGCTTTGGAAACCTCGAAACAACAATAACCGCCGTTTACTTCAGCATGATAAATAAAAAAGTTATGCAGCAAAGGTGACAAAGAATGCCTTAAGGGAAAACCGATTATTCCGGTGTTAAAAAACAATATCCACCTCCTGGAACAATTTACTATTATTTTGAACCTGATTTTAATTTTTCTGCGGCTTCCGGAGAAATCAAACCGGCAGAAATAACAAATCTTATACCCTCATCAATAGTTATATCAAGCTCTATAACCTCGCATTTAGGTACTATAAGTATAAATCCGGAAGTCGGGTTGGGAGTGGTTGGAACAAAAATGTTATAAGATTCATTGTTAACTTTATTATTCAAAAATCCGGAGGTCTCTTTTGTTACAAACCCAATGCTGTACTTTTTTTGCATGGGGTATTCCAGAAGAACTACTTTCTTAAAACTCGTCCCGCCTGAAACCTGAAAAGTTTCCACCACTTGGCGGATTGATGAATAAACCCCTCTGACCAGTGGTATTTTTACAAGAAGATATTCAAAAAAGCTTATGATTTTTTTACCAAAATAATTTTTGGCGATTATCCCTATAATAAAAAGTAAAAAAATTAACACTATTAACGAGAGAGACTGTTTAGCAAAGACAGTAAGTGTTATACCTAATTTAGAAGCTACAAAATCAATGAAAGGAATAAGAAAGCCTGTGACTTTTTTGAAAATAAAACTTAGAAAAAAATATGTAATGATAATGGGTAAAGTAGTCAGGATCCCAAGTAAGAAAGTATTTCTTAAATACCCTTTAACTCTGTGCATATTAAAAAGCTGCTCCTAAAACCAAATATTAACACAAGTTTCGCACTTGCACTTATTGCACGTCTTTGTTCACCCTGTTAAATATCAGCTTCGCTGATTGCCTGTGGCATTTAACAGGGCAGGAAGTGATAACGACGAAGCAATCTCTCTTTTTATATCATTTTGAGATTGCCACAACCCTGTTTTTCACAGGGTTTCGCAATGACACAGAGAAGTGCGAAACTTGAGATATAAATAATTAAACTGTATAAATATAGCATAAGATAGGCAAAAATATAATACAAAATAAAAAAGCCTCCGTAAAGGAGGCTTTAAATCTTTTAAGAACACATTTGATTGATTACAAATCTCCGAGAGGAAGCAAAGTCCTTCCGTAAACTTCATTTAAAATCTGAGCAGCACCGGCATATACGGCAGAAAGCCCGCATAAAATCCCTTCATATCCTGCTATCACTTTCAGCATTGGATTACCTGTAGCATCTGCAAATCCCAGCAAAAAGAAAAGTATAGTCAGTAAAAAGAAAACAGTCATTAAAGCTTTATTCATCTTAAATGTACCTATAAACATAATGAGGGTAAACATTCCCCAGAAAAACAGATAAGCAGCCACCTCGTGACTTGCCGGAGCACTAATCAAGCCGGCTTTCGGCAGCAAAATCATGGCCACCAGTGTAATCCAGAAGAGACCGTAAGATGTAAAAGCCACAGTTCCAAAAGTGTTTTTCTTTTTCCACTCCATAACACCAGCGATAATTTGTGCAAGTCCACCATAAAAAATACCCATTGCAATAATCATACTGCTGAGGCCGAATAAACCAACGTTATGCATATTCAACAAAATAGTGGTCATGCCAAAACCCATAAGCCCGAGTGGAGCAGGATTTGCCGAAGTGTCTCTAATTATTGTTTCGGCTACATTTGAAGCTTTGTCAAATGTTTCTTTGACTTCACCCTTCCCTTTTCTGTCAACAATTACATCTGCAAATTTTCCGTTACTCATAAAACCTCCTTTAATTTTAATAAAAAATGGTTCGTTATGCTTTATCATAAAACACCAAACAAAATTTAATAAAAACCTATATATAAAAATGTTTTATTTAACAGGATTATATATGTCAAATACTTTATTTTGTAAATTAAAAATAAAAAAGTTTTATATTAAATAAAAATTGTAACTTATTTTCAACAAGGATATATTATATATTAAATTTTTTACTGAAATTTTATAAACAATCATTTAAAAAAATGTTATTTCTACTGAATTAATACAAAGAATATATTGCTCGATAATAAAATCAGGTTATGCATTTATAATTTATTAACTTTATAAATTATATGTTAATACTCAGCTTTGGATACAATTCAAAATCTTTTAATAACTTTTTTCGAGGCTTTTAAATAATTGCTTTATTGTCACCCTGAGAGCTATGAATAATTCAGGAAGCTCGGCTTCAGCCGTGCAAAGTTTATTCCGAGACCCAGTATTATCAAGCATGCGGGACTAAAGTCCCACTTCCTGAAACGGAGAAAAAGACATTATTCAAAGCTCTTACCTTGTAGCATCTGAGCATAGCGAAGATAAATTTACCGTAGGTAATCATTTGTTTAATGTGTTCCACATATTT
Organism: Flexistipes sp.; assembly: GCF_036172515.1. NCBI lineage: Bacteria > Pseudomonadati > Deferribacterota > Deferribacteres > Deferribacterales > Flexistipitaceae > Flexistipes > Flexistipes sp. Next base: position 39,940 of record NZ_JAXKVW010000011.1, on the reverse strand, counting down.
ACCAACCTGTCAGGTTGGTGCTACAGGGTCTCGTAACTTACTAATAATTATAGATACAGAAACAAGTTCGGTGTGACTTTTTTTAGTTATTCAAAGGTCTTAAAATGCCTGAAAACTATTCAATAAAGCCCCATACCGGTCAAAAATTATAAATTATTCACTTATCCGTGAAACCCTTATGCCGGATGAAACAGGGATAATTTTACAAAACTCATCCAATACAATTCTGGGTTCACTTTTATATTTGTCCGCAAATTCCCTGAGTTTTGAACCATACTCTTCATCAATATTTATATTCAAAAACTTATCAAGAAAGTCCTCAATCTCCTTTTTGAGCATCGATTTATCAGAGTCAGTAAGATATTCGATTTTTTTCACCCCAACACCAAGCTGTGAATCGGAAATGTTACCACGAATATATGCAGCACCGGCTGTCATTCCGCTGCAAATATAGTATCCGATTGGATTATCTTTATTAACAACGTTTAATACAATACCGATTCCGCCTTGGGCGTATTCCATAAAATAATCACCCATACCCCTTTCTATACCTACACCAAAAACCGCCACAGGTGGCTTACGGTCATTAATTTTATCTTCCTGGGAGCGGATAAATTTATTCCACCCCATTTTTCTCAGTCTGGCCTTCCGCTCCTGGTAGTTCAAAAGTAAATCCTCAAGTATCTTTTCATCAGAATAATTTTCATATTTGTTTAAATCTATTTTATTCCATTCCTCGGGAATTCCGGCTTTCATTAGAAGCAGGTTTCTTACTCCTCCGCTTTTTGCCACGCGGAATGTTCCGCTTACAGCGTATGCGGCAAACAAGTCACTTACATGCCCTGCGATATTAATTTCGTGGGGATTGGAAGTGTTTGCCACTCCCACCTGTGTATTGCCGGGCACTTTAAAACCACCCACAGATGTCGGAACAACATTTATTTTAACATTCCGCACAAACGCAAAGGAATGGTTGCCCACCAATCCTTTTACAGTTATCTCATCAGCCTTTACACCGGTACCTATTATCCGCTGACCCACAACATTTTCCAGAACAAACTTCTTCACCCCTCTCTCAGTTGCGTCCTTCATTAAAACATTCAGGCTTCTGCTGTCCACCTGATCAACTCCCACATCTATAGTAATGGTATCATCTTTAATATTTTCTAATGAATTCTGGAAAAAGTCTTTAAATTGTATTCTCAATTCCTTTTTTGTCTTGAATATCTTGTGATAACGCTCTTTTATGGCCACTTCTTCAACCTGCTTCTCAGCTTCTCCTCTGCCGAATGTTTCATACAAAAGCGGATCGCTTCCATGGTACCTGAATCGTCTTGCTCCGACCACATCGGTATGACTGCTCATCCCCAAGCCTGCGGCCAAACCTTCCATATCTTCCACAAAGCTCTCAACCATTTTTACTATTCTTTCGCTTCCCATACCAGGGTCAATTCTGGTACCATAAGGTCTTGAGGTAATGCCCCATGCACACTGTCCTGTATGACATCTTCTGCAAAGAGTACATCCAAGGGGGTGTAAAGTTCTCATTCCCATACCAACAAAATCAGCACCAGTCAGGAGAACCAGAAAAGCATGAAAACTATCCAATACTCCGCCTTCAGCAATAACTGAAATCTGTTCCCTCAGACCTTCTTTTCTTAAAGCAAGATCGGCTATGTGAGTAAGATAAACGACATTGAGCCCTCTGTTCTGCATATCAACTAAGTGTGCAGCGCCCGTGGAACCATCTCCGGCTTTTACGGTTATGTAGTCAAAGCCGGCTTTGGCAAGGGCCACCACTATTTCCTGAAAATTCCATGCTGTACCGTAAACATCGGCGCCTATTAATTTATCCTCACCAAGCAGTGCTCTCAAAGACTCCACCCGCATGGGGAGTTCTTCTATCGAATACTGCAAATGCTGGGGATTCGGTGCCGTAAGATTTCTTAACGCTTCAACACACCTTAACAGAGCAATTTCAATATCATTCTTTTTGGCCTGGAGTCTGCCGCCTTTTCCCTTTTTGGCATCCTGTCCGTATTTCATGGAAATTCCTGCAAATTTATCAAGCTCCACCCAGGGGCCGTACCCGCCAGAGCCAAATTGCAGGATGCAGTGCTTTGCTGCAGGCATCATATCAGGATGAATATATCCTTCTCCGGTAAAAAAAGGTCTGCCAAGTTTTATACTGGCCATGATTCTTGAAAGAAAAGCCTCGTGGCTGTTTGAGCCGTAGCTCATATGAACATCAAATATAGGCGTTTTGCAATGAAAACGAGCATTTCTTTTGCCCAGATACATATTGTCCATTCTTCCTGCATACTCATGCAGATGATCCCTTTGGGGGCTGAGTATTTCTGCAGCATCTATAAGCCAGTCTTCACTTAATTTGGACGAAAATCTTCCCAGATGTGCACTGCTGACAGTTGATTTACCGTCTGCTCTGGAAAGACAGTTGTTGATGATTTCAGCATTGGACAGATTTACCCCCATATCATTATAATCAGGGTTATCCGTTACTTTTATTGCCCTCTGAGGACACATCTTTACACATCTTTTACAGTTGCAGCATTCATCAGGGTTTATCCACAATATTTTTTCGATAAAATTAATACTGTCATTGTCAGGCTGGACACGGTTTCCTTTCTCATCATAGTAAACGGTTTCCATATCAAAAACTCCGGTTTCACTGTCCGGGTTTTTCAAATTGTGAGTGCAAGCTTCAACACATGTGGCACAATGTATGCACCCTCTGCCAGGCTCCTCTTTATCATCAGTAACTTTAACCCAATACTTTGCTCCCTGAGCGTAAATCCCGGTACTATCCGGTTCTACATATTTTATAGATCTTTTAACTGTAATTTCGTTACTATTAAACCTGTACATCTCTTTTCCACCCATAATTTAGTTTCTCAATTTTTTTATTTTTAACAGAAAACCCCTCAACTTTACCTGCATCCGGATCATAAATAGTGTCAAGTTCCTCCTGCAGGAAATAAGCCGCAGAAATTATTGCCCTCTGTTCGCTGGCCAAAAAGGCCGTTTTATCATTATAGCCTATACTGAAAGATCTTAAATGATCCCTGTCGGTAAATCCTATAATTTCATCTTCAGACATTACAATTGAAGTGGCCGGTCCGCTCATTTTCATCTTTTTCAGATAAGGATCGGAAACAAGTTCATTGAAACGCTGCCGTTCATTTTCGTTCATATTGTCCAGTTCACATGGAAACTTTCTGCTGATTATCCACTCTATATCCTGTATCGAATAGCCGTTACGCAACAGGTAATCAACTTCAAGAAAAATAGCCTCAGAATCGGTACCCACATGAAGGTGTATCCCCAGCTGCTCAAGAGCTATAGCATTAGCTTTGTCGCTGGAAAGATGACCGTTATGAATTCCTGCTATTTCACCCACTGAAATAGGCTGAGGTCCCCACCAAAGCCCTCTTCCGGAGCTTGTAGGCCACCTCAAATGTATAAGACAGGCTTCGTAATCGGCATCCTCAAATTGCTCCAAATCGTATATTCTCATTGTATCCAAAAGCTCAAAAGCAGTCAGAAATGTACCGTTTTCTTTGGAGCTGGAAAATATCCGGGCATCCTTAATAAACATCTTATTAAATTTGGTAACCTGCTTTAAAATATAAAAATATTCATCATCTATGGTCTCCCTGTATCTGATTTCATCCAACGTCGGCGGAGCAACATAATACTTTTTAATTATAGGAATATCGTACTCATAATAAAGTCTTCTGGGGACCATCTCCTGAGATTCCACAATATGAACCCCCCAGCTTTCTATAAAATTCTCCAATTCCTTGACTTTATGCTGGTTTCTGTACATGACATGAAAAACATAGAAATTATGGTCTTTGTAAATCCCTTTAAGTGTAACACCGGCACCGGTTCTCCCTCTGTATTGAAGGCAGAGAGCACTCTTTAAAAGGGCACTGAGTTTGAAATCACCAACTGCAGCCAGCAGACCGCATGCACCTGAAGGTATACCTTCAGAGCCGCCGGAAAATTCCCTGACACTGATTTCTTTTTGTGGATATAATCCTGTATTTTCATAGCTTTCCATAGTCAAATCCTCCGGCTATTTACCTTTTATTTCGTCAAAGTTTACAAACTGATAATCACAAACTTCCATCAGCTTTGAATCTTCATCTGTAATACTCAAAGCAGACCTTGGGCAGGCCTCAACACTTTTGAAAGAAGCTTCGGATATTTTATCAAGGACATATTTATAAAAACTCTCATCTATTGCCGGTGACCATTCCTTTCCCAGTTTCAGCAGAGATCCCTCGCTGTAATAATAACACCAGTCACACTGAATGCATATGCCGCAGAAAAAACACCTCTCGGAAAAAACCACTGCCGTATCCTCATCTATAGTCTTATTTATCTCTTCAAAAGTGTTTTTCCTCTGCTCCAGCTCTATCCTCTTTTCAACAAGTCTGGTGGTTTCCTGAAAATATTTCGTATTTATAGTATTATAAAAAGAAATCTCCTTGTTCTCCGAAGGCTCTATTTTTTCTCCCAAAAATTTTCTGACTTTTTCCACAGTAATCTGAGCGGATCCGACTGCCCTAACGACCATGCCAACAAGCTCAGAATTACCCATACTTGAGTCACCGGCTATAAATATTTTATCTTTGAGTTCATCGGGCAGATCAGGGCAGTTAAGGTTAGGATACTCATTAATAAATCTTTCCCCCACAAAAAAGAGATCAGGTTTATCTCCTACTGCCATAACAATCCTGTCAAGCTCAAACTCTTCATATGCATCTTTCATCTGGACAGGCTTAGCTCTCCCGCTTTCATCAACGGGCCCCAGTTTCATCACAGAACAAACAAGTTTAAGTTTATCGCCGTTGCGTTTTATTCTCACAGGCTGTCTGAGAAAATGAAAAGTAACGCCCTCTTCTTCACTGTCTTTTACTTCACCGGGGTGTGCCGTCATTTCATTAACCGTTCTTCTGTAAATAATATGCGGATCTGCACCAAGCCTGGCTGAACACCTTGCAACATCAAAAGCGGTATATCCCCCGCCGATGATGCCTATCTTTTCATTTTTGCCCACATTAACTTTTTCGAGATTATTTAAATTTATATCCGTCAAGAATTTTATACCATTCTCCACAGCAGGGTCATCTTCTCCCTCAATATTGAGGACACCCGGACTTTGAGCTCCCGTGGCAACGATTACAGCATCAAATTCTTCCGCAAGATCAATAAACCTGTTTTTATTGATTTCGTAATTAAGCTTAACTTTGACACCTGTTTTATAAATATATTCCAGCTCTTTCTCAAGAATCTCATCAGGGTATCTGTATTCAGGAATGCCCTGCGAAAGTAAACCTCCGGCTTTGGAATGTTTTTCATAAACGGTCACATTATAACCTTCTTTAGACAAAAAATAAGCCGCAGTCAGCCCTGCAGGACCTGAGCCTACAACTGCAATACTTTTATCTTTGTCATTTTTAATATCTTTAGGCTGCAGATTGTTTGCATATCCCCAGTCGGCTATAAACCTTTCCAAAGCTTTGATATCCACAGGCTGATCAAATTTAGCCCGGTTGCAGGCCGTCTCACACGGATGATCGCAAAATCTGCCGCAACCGGCTGAAAAAGGATTTGTTTCTTTTAAAACATAAAATGCTTCTTCAAAACGTCTTAAGGCAATAAGCCTTAAGAAACGTGGTATATCATTACCGGCGGGACAGCCGGTATTTCCCATATGATCTTTTGAATAACAGGGGCTTAATTTATTAACATATACAGGCAGAATTCTTTTCAAAATAAACCTCCGGATCGTTCTTCTTCTAAAATATAACATACAAAATCAGTATCTGAAAACGAAACTGACAGAATAAAACATAAACTATTTAATAAATACAATCAAGAGTAAATATATTATTTTATCAGGCAATATATCATAATGCGCCTAATTATATAAGAAAGAATAGCATTAACATTTGTTTTTTAAAATTCCAGCAATTCCATCTGTGTCCAAAGTATTCAGAACGTGAGCAGGGGTTAACCCGCCTTTTCTTGCAGCAAAAACCCCGTATTTCATATGTTCAAACCCGTTTTTCGAATGAGCATCCGGACATAAAATGACCCGACCGCCTTCCTTAATCAAAGTCTGCAAATATCTCCAGTCAATATCAAGCCTGTAAGGATTACAGTTCAGCTCTATAATAACATTATTTCTGCAGCACTCTTTTATCACCTCATACATATCCACCTGATATCCATCCCTTGACAAAAGCAGTCTGCCAGTAGGATGACCGAGGATTTTCGTGCACGGATTGTTTACCGCCTTTATAATCCGGTCTGTCATTTCAGACATACTCATATTAAAATGCGAGTGAACACTGGCTATTACAAAATCAAGTTTTTGAAGGACATCCTTTGAATAGTCCAAACTGCCGTCAGGCAAAATATCTGATTCTATCCCCTTAAAAACAAAAAAATCGTTGTTTTTAGCATTTACAGCGTCTATTTTCTCAATTTGATCAAAAAGCTCTTGATCTTTTAGTCCCCCGGCATAAAAAGCACTGCGGCTGTGATCGCTGATACCTGCGTATTTAAAATTTCTGCTCCTGCAGTAATCAACAATATCCTGTAACGCCATTGCACCGTCTGAGTAATTTGTGTGAATATGAAAAATGCCTTTTATGTCCTCTTCTGTAACCAGGTTTTCAAAGTCCATATCCTCCCGAAATTCGAAAATCCCCTCTCTCAGCTCCGGAGGGACATAATGTAACCCCAAAATCTCATATATATCTTCTTCACTGCTTACTTTTAACTTTTTATCTCCCTGAAAAATACCATATTCATTAATTTTAAAATTCTTTGTTTTTGCGATCCCTCTCAATCTTTCATGATGGGCTTTACTGCCTGTGAAATGATGTAGAGCTGTGTAAAAATCATCCTTTTCAAAGCACCTTAAATCCACAGGCAGCCCGTCCAAAGCAGCTGAAATCTTTTTTTCTCCTCCCTCCCTGATCTCATCAAAGAAACCCTCTTTTGCTATCTTATCAAGAACATTACTTTCACCCTGGGCAACTATAACCAAATCCAAATCTTTAACGGTTTCGAGCTTTCTTCTGTAACTTCCTGCTATTTCATATTTTTCAACATATCCAATGCTCTCAAAAAAACTGCGTATTTTTTCTGCTGTTTCCTCGGCATCTGCCAGAAGACGCCTCTGCATACTTAATTTTACATATTCAATATTTTTCAGTATTTTATTTTGCGATTTTTCTCCGAACCCATCCAGCATCGCCAGACGGTTTTCAATACAGGCATACTCCAATTCACCAAGAGAATTTACCCCCAGCTCCTTATGTATCTTAAAAGCTTTTTTTGCCCCCACTCCAGGAATTTTGTTCATAAGAATCAAAATTTGAGGAGTATTGGACTTGATTTCTTCCAGCTCATGGAAAGTTCCGGAATTGACTATTTCTTCTATATGACCCTGAATGTTTTTACCGACACCCTTGATTTTCGGGAGTTCTTCACCGCTTTTTAATATTTCAGCAATATTGAAATCAAGACCCAGTAAAGAACGAGCTGCTGAATTATAAGCCCTCACCCTGAAAAAATCTTCATTGTTAATCTCAAGATATTTAGCATACTCTTCAAGTATTTCTGCTATTGAAGCATTTTCCATATATTCAGACCATCATCATTCAAAAAATTCTGTTAAATCCAGGCCAAGGACTTCATTGCCTTTCAGGGATTTTTCAATTTTCTCCCTGGCATCGGTCAGTTGACTCGGGCTGACACCGTATTGTATGGACTTGCACGCTTCCAGATATGCCGCCAGAATATCGAATGTTTTAAGGAGTTCCCCGTCCACCGGATCAAAACCGTCTTCATTATAGCTTTCATGAAGAGTCTGCTGATCGATATCGTACACTATCTTGCCGTTTAATCTTACTTTATTTGAAAACTCTTTCGTTATAAAGAATTTGATTTCATCATGCATATATTCGGGCAAAAGCGGCAATATACGCTGTTCGATCTGGATTTCCTCATATTCCTTTATTGTTTTTTCCAGTCCGGCAACAGACTGCTTAATAGGTGAGACAATATCTCTTGTCAGCACTTCCGGCAAATCATGAAATAATGATGTATAAAAGTTATTGTATATCCTTTTAGGGCAAGCTTTTAATTTCAGACAGCCGAAATAAGAAAAAACAGCAACCAGAAGCATATGTCCCAACACCGAGGTTTCAGGAATTCTGGGAACCTGAGCCCAGCGTTTCTGAAAACGCAACTGACCGCACAAGTCAACAAAGCCAAAAGACTTCCTTCTTAGTGAAATTTTCTGAACCCCGATCAAATCGTAATAATCCTCAATCTGATTTTCTATATCACTTTTCGTCCCTTCAATACCGTAGATAAAAGGGCTGGAATTATAAACAATTCTGAATTCCCAATTGGTCGCAAGATAGTGGGCTGCATTGAGTATTTTTTTCTCTCTGGTGGCATCCTTTTTCTGGCTGAGATAAGTTACAAATCTGTCAAAATAATTTTCATCAGTTGCAATCAAATCCTCCCGTAGATTATCTATTACCCAGCGGTTCAGCTCATCCCCTTTTTCTTTCATCATTTTATGGAAAACGGGAGGCTTAATATCTGTAAGAAGAACCCTGTGAAGGAACTCATGAATTCCCCCTTCAATCAATGCAATCCAGTCTATTCTGACATTCCTCTCATGCTCTTCATTTTTAGCCAGAAGATAAGCTATTATAAATTTATGAGCCTGTTTGTCGAGTTCGGTTAAATCCATGGGGGTAACGTGGTCATTCCATCTTTTGATGTTTGCTGCATCAAATATCTTGTCTATCAAGCCTTTTTTAATCATTGCCTACCCCGATTAATGCGCGTATTCTTTCTTTTTCTTTTTAGCTACTAAAGACATTATTTCCACAAAACCGGAAAAACCCATGCCGAAATACAAATACCCTTTGGGAATTTCAAAATGAAATCCCTCTGCCACCAAACTGACTCCCACTAAGAGCAAGAAACTAAGAGCAAGCATTTTTATAGAAAGATGTTTTTCTATGAAACCCGCAATTGATTCTGCAGCAACTAACATCAAAACCATGGCTATACTTATAGCAATTATCATTATAATAACATTATCTGATATACCGATTGCGGTAATTACAGAATCCAGAGAAAAAACAAGATCCATAAGAACGATTTGTGCGACAACTTTTCCCATGGTCGCCAGGACCTTTTCCTCTTTTACCTCAGTGTCTTCCTCCACCAAAGCATGTATTTCCTTGGTACCCTTGAACAGCAAAAACAGCCCGCCTCCTAACAGGACAATCTCTCTTGCAGAAAACGTATTACCGAAAAGGGAAAATAAAGGCTGAGTGATTTTACTGAGAGCAAAAAGGCTCAATAACATAAGAATTCTGGTTAATAGTGCTATGGTTATACCGAGTTTTAGTGCTTTTTTTTGCTCGTGTACCGGCAATTTTGATGAAAAAATACTTATTACCACTACATTATCAACTCCCAACACAAGTTCCAGAACCGTTAACGTAAGAAGACTTGCCCAAATATTAGGATCCAGTAAAATATCCACTATTTCCTCCTGCTGTATTTATGGCATTATAATCAAAAGCCTTATATATATGCAAGGGATTGTTAATAATATTAAAAAGTAGTTGAGGTATTTAAAGGTATTTAGAGGTATTTGAGGTAGCTGAGGTATTTTAAGTGGTGCATATTACTGATGCTGTATGTATTTATAAAAAGTTGTTGCTGTGCCCATGAAAATTTTTGATCAATGATCATTTTTCATTTAAATAAGTTTAATTTCTATATTGAGGTAAGCAGATACGCATAATTTATTAGTATATAAGCCGAGAGATCTTTTTGATAAACAATATTTTTATGTACCCCATCCTATTCAAGCACCGAGCATATAAAAACTGATGTGCTAAGTACTCGGTTGAGAGGGGGTATTTTTTTAATTAGATCAAATATATCTGCGTATCTGTTTAGTATGAGCAGGTGAGCGGAGAGATTTCTTACATGTGGCATAAGATATTAAAAATAGTTATGCAAACATGTTTTATATTCACAAACTCTCAAGCTCACCCTGCTAACAACCTCTAAATTACCTCAACTACTTCTATTACTTTAGGTTGGATTCTGATGTTGACTTCAGGTATAAGTAGTCGGATATATGAGTCCAGTCACGCACTTTATCCAGATAAGCCCTTTTAGACTTCATAATTTTTTTGAACATCGGAGATTCTTTCTCATAACTGGCAACCAAACTGTCATAAGCAGTCTTCATTTCTTTAAGCACTTCTTCGGGAAATACTTTCACCTTAATATCAGGATACTTTTCTTTCATCTGCTGCCACGCTTCGGCGTTCATTTCATAGCTTTGAATATACATATCGTACGCCGCTGTTTTCATAGCTATTTTGAGTATCTTTTTATATTTTTCAGGCAATTTATTGTATTCCTTTTCATTTATGAGAAATTCCACTTCAGAACCCGGCTCATGCCAGCCTGTATAATAATATTTGGCAATTTTATGAAAACCCATGTTTATGTCCATACCGGGGCCTGTCCATTCAACAGCATCAACTGTGCCCCTTTCAAGTGCTGTGTAAAGCTCACCTGGAGGTATATTGGTAACCGTAACACCAAGTTTGGACATAATCTGACCGGCAAATCCGGGAATACGCATTTTCAGCCCCTGTAGATCCTTCAGAGAATTGATTTTCTTGGTAAACCATCCGCCCATCTGATTTCCCGTGTTACCACCGGGGAAAGCCAGCATTCCATGCTTAGCGTAAGCTTCCTGCATAAGCTCAACTCCGCCTCCGTAATAAAACCATGCATACTGTTCCGGAGCAGTCATACCGAAAGGCATGGTAGTAAGGGGCAGAAAAGCAATATTTTTGCCCTTATAATAATATGAAGCGGTGTGCCCCATTTCATACTGACCGAGTTTTACCATATCAAAAATACCGAAAGGGGCTTTATGCACATTGGAAGCATCAATATTAATTACAAAATTACCGTCACTGAGTTCCTTAACAATTTCCGCCATATGCTCCGCAGTATCAGAAAGCGGATGCAGTGTTGGTCCCCAGGTCATTGCCAGTTTCCATCGAACTTTTTTCTCCGCTGTAAACCCTGCAGAAGCAACAAGCAAGATAATAAGCATAGAGTACAACAATTTTTTCATCATTCCCATAAAATCCTCCAAAAACATTTTTATTACTATATTATAATTATTATATTTTTCAAACAAAAAGTCTTGCCAAACTCTCAAAATTTAAAAAGCCGTGATGTGAAAAATTCAAGGTTAAGGTTCAATGTTCAATGCCCAATTAACCAATATACGAATATACCACTCAACAAAGCACTACTTTCTATCTCTCTATCTCCCCACTTCTCCATTTCCCCATTTCACTATTTCACTCTTTACATCAGCAACGTCTATCCGGAGCTCAGAAAAAACAGTTGAGGATAAAATGCCAAAATCAGCAGTACAATAACCTGGATTGTAATAAACGGTACCACCCCTCTGTATATATGAACGGTTCTGACAGAAGGCGGAGAAACCCCTTTCAGGTAGAACAGGCTGAATCCAAAAGGAGGTGTCAAAAACGACGTCTGAAGATTCATTGCAATCAATATTGCAAACCATAACGGATTCAATCCGATATGATCAGCCACAGGAAGAAGAATTGGAACAATAATATATGAAATTTCAATGAAATCGATGAAAAAGCCGAGAATTAATATAGCTATCATTGAAAAAATAATGAACCCGTATTTCTCACCGGGAAGCTGAAGCAGCACATCCCTGACAATAGCATCTCCGCCCGTATAGACAAAAACCATTGAAAATGCAGTAGCGCCGATAAGGATTGTATAGACCATTACTGTAATTTTAACCGTTTCAAGAGCTGTCTGCTTAACCATTCCGTAAGAAAACTGTCTGTAAAGCAATGCCAGTATGACTGCTCCGAAACAACCCACCGCTGCAGATTCAGTCGGAGTTGCAATGCCTGCAAAGATAGAGCCTAAAACAAGGACGATGAGTATCAACGGCGGAAGAATATCAATGAGCGCTTTAATAATCTGCTGAATTTTGTTGCCTCTGTTTTCAAGAACAATGGGAGGTGCCACCTCTTTTTTAAAAAAAGAGATAACAATTATGTAAACAAGATAAGATCCCACCAGCCATAATCCGGGGATGAAAGCAGCTTTAAACACATCTCCCACAGGAAGCTGGAAAACATCTCCGAGAATAATCAGAACTATTGAAGGCGGAATAATTTGGCCCAATGTGCCGGCAGCACATATTGTACCCGTAGAAAGTTCTTTATTATAATTGTACTTAAGCATTACAGGAAGGGAAATTATTCCCATTGCAACAACACTGGCACCGACAACTCCGGTGGAAGCTGCAAGCAGTGCACCCACTAAGACCGTACTGATAGCCATACCGCCCCGCATATTTCCAAAAAGTGAGCCCATAGACTCCAGCAGCCTTTCAGCCAAGTTGGATTTTTGCAGTATAAGTCCCATAAAGATAAAAAGAGGGACAGCCATCAGCAGCTTATTTGTCATTATTGCATACAAACGAAAGGGCATAAAAGAAAACATACTCATCCCTTCCTGTACCCCTTCCCAAATCGTGCCTCCGAAAGGTATAACCTCAACAAGACCATGTATTACTGCAAAAATTACAGAAACACCGCCAAATGTAAATGCAACGGGAAACCCGAATAAAAGCAGCAGCAGTGCTGCGAAAAACATAACAATACCAACCATTATAAGTTCTCCTGGATATCATCTTTTTGTGTTTTTTGAAAACCGTCACCATATCGGAAAAGGTTAATATTTTTAACAATATACCCGATACTCATAAAAGCTAATAAAAAGAAAGAAAAAGGTATCAGACTCTTTACTATCCACCTGTATGGCAGACCTCCAGGATCATTGCTTGTTTCACCGGATACAAAAGCTTCGACTACAAAACTTATGGAGCCCGAGGCAATAAGAAGTGAAAAAGTCATTATAAAAATAATCGTTCCAATGATATTTATAACCGCCCGCTTTCTATGCCCCAGCCTGTCATAAATAACATCAACCCTAACATGACCCTCTTCCATCAGAGCATAAGGTATGCCCAAAAGTATAACAACAGAGAGCAAATGCCATTCCATCTCCTGCAGCCCCACCGACCCCCAGTCAAAGAGATATCTCCCCATTGCATCAACAAAAACATTTATAACCATTAAGACTGTCGCAAAAGCTGTCAGATAACCCAGAAATTTGGAAATCATGTTAAAGAAAGATTCAATTTTTATAAGCATATTAATACACCTTAGTTTGGATTCATAAAAGTAATATACTAAAAGCAGTATTTTTTAAAGTAAAAAAGGGGCTTTTTTACAGCCCCTTTTTGAATTGTAACAATATAAACTTATTCTGTGTCAGACATGGATTTCAAATAGAGATAATCGGAGATATAAGTCCAGTCACGTGCTTTTTTCAGATAAGCTTCCTTGGACTCCATAATCTCCTTAAAAAGAGCATTCTCTTTTTTATATTTGCTTAGCAGCTCATTGTATGAAGCTTTCATTGCATTTAGTACTTCATCAGGAAACGTTTTTACTTTGATATTCGGATATTTTTCCTTCATTGTAGACCAGGCATTTGCACTCATATGGTAATTCTGAATGTACATATCGTAAGCTGCCGTTTTCATTGCCACTTTTAATATTTCTTTATATTTCTCAGGCAGCTTATCATAAGCTTTCTTATTTACAAGAAACTGCAGCTCAGTTGCAGGCTCATGCCAGCCCGTATAATAATATGGTGCAATTTTATGAAATCCCATATTTATATCCATACCGGGGCCAACCCATTCAAGAGCATCAATAGTTCCCCTCTCCAGAGAAGTATAAAGCTCACCGGGAGGAATATTGGTAACAGTAACGCCCAGCTTTGCCAAAACCTGACCGGCAAACCCCGGAATACGCATTTTTAGCCCCTTTAAATCATCCAGAGAATTGATTTCTTTGCGGAACCAACCCCCCATCTGATTTCCGGTATTACCGCCGGGAAAAGAGAGCATACCGTTTTTTTCATAAGCTTTTTGCATAAGTTCCATACCATCGCCATAATAAAACCAGGCATACTGCTCAGGAGTTGTCATCCCAAAAGGCATTGTTGTCAAAGGAAGGAATGACATATCTTTTCCTTTCCAGTAGTATGAAGCGGTGTGCCCCATTTCATACTGGTCGAGTTTTACCATATCGAATACTCCAAACGGTGACTTATGGATGTTTGAAGCATCGATTCGTATGACAAAATTGCCGCCGCTCATTGTTTCGACCATATCGGCCATATTTTCCACAGTATCAACAAACGGATGAAGCGTCGGACCCCATGTCATTGCAAGTTTCCACCTTACCCTTTTTTCCTCAGCATTGCCAAAGGGGATAAACACGGCAAACAAAAAGATAATAACGAACAGATTTCTTAATACTTTCATAAGCAACTCCTTTGTTAAATTTTCAATAACCCCACTATACTATTATTTTCTTTATTGTCAATATTTAGAAAAAAATACTTAAAAACAAAAAAGAATTTTATTAATTTTTAATTTATTTAAGTGAAACTAACCCTGTACACTCAGAATTAAATATTTAACATGATATATACGAATCTTCCAAAATTTTCGCATTTATATACGTAATCCTTGGCGCGTGATAAGTAGAGGGAGGTAGTTAGAGGTAGTTAGAGGTAGTTGAAATGGTTGAATACTTGAGACCCTGTAAACTACTGAATTTGGCATGCTATTAAAAAAGTGGGAGGGAGGCAAAAATATTTAGTATTTATTTTTTTATAATTAAATGTATTATCCCTCTAAAAAACAGGTGAAGAGATGAAAAAATCTATTTTTTTATTTATAATTTTATTGGCAGCCGGTTTAGTAAATGCAGAAGTATCAAATATTACGTATAAAAAACTTAAAAAAGAAGTAGCCGGCCATAATGGAAAAACTGTTGTCATTTTTTGGGCGACCTACTGCCCATACTGCCTCAAAGAACTTACAGCCGTCAAAAACAATTACAAGTACTTTACTGACAACGGAGTTAAGATTATCGGCATTGCAATCGATAAATCAGAAGAGACTGTCAGAGTTTTTACTGAAAAAAATAAATTCCCTTTCAAAACCTATCTTATAACAGACAGCCTTAAAGAAAAAATGAATATCAGGATGGTTCCCATAACCGCTGTTTTTGATAAAAAAGGCAGAATGGACGATATCTCACCCGGGTGTAAAACATTTCAGGATTTAAAGACAATGCTTCCCGGATAGAAAGCTCTTTACTTCACGATATTTGCAGCATCCAGAAATAAAAGACTTGTCACCTCAAAACCGTTTTCGTGAAGCTCATCAGAAGCTGACTGAACTTCATTTTCATTCCCGCTCAGCCTTATTACAATGTCCCTGAAACCTTCCGGTTTGTTTTTAAAGTAAAATGTTGCCAGGCTGATAATATTAAGATTGTGTTTCTTGATTGTTTTTGCTATCTCAGCAATTGCCCCCGGCTGGTCCTCAACAAAAATCGTAATTCGGGCACCCGCCTTTCTCATCCCCATAGCCTCAACAAAAACATCAAACACATCAACAGAGGTGATTATACCGCACAGCTCGCCATCACTATCCACAACGGGTAATCCGCCAAAACGTTTATCGCGTAATATCAGAGCGGCTCTTTCAATGGGATTTTCAGGACTAACGCTGATCACATCACTGGTCATGGCATCTTTTACCACTGACTTAGCCAAAATATTGTGCATTTCATAGATATCAAGTGTACTGGCTCTGGAAGGTGAGAATTCTTTTATATCCTTTTCAGTGATAATACCTGTAAGTTTCCCCTTTTTAAGTACGGGCAGCCTTCTGATTCTGTTTTCCCTCATCAGGTGAACGGCATCCAGAATCGTATCATCTTCGTTAACTGTAATTAAATTCGTCTGCATCCAGTCTTTTACAAACATAAATCACCTCAGCTCTGCTTTAACCTGTCTCTATTATCAATTATACCATTTTCTTCTAAATTTTTATCCATCTCTATACTTTCCAGTTTTAAACCGAATTTTTTATGAAAATCTTGTTTCAAATCACCTTCGCTTTCGATGTTTGATATCATTCTGAGAACATCCTTATTCCCTGTAGTTTCAACAACAAGTTTTCCATTAATACCGTTTTCTTCCAAAAAATTCTGAAACTGCCAGTAATGCACAAAGATACCCTTAACTTTTACCGAGCTGTCGCTTCTGCCGAAAATTCCTTTTATAAATCCCTCATCACTGCCGCAGCCACACTCCTGATTTTCTGCAATTGTCAAATCACCCGTGGCTAATCTGACAAAAGGGAGCTTGCCATTCATAAAAGTAATTACAGCTTCCCCCGTTTCCCCTAAGTCAACAGGTTGAAAATTCCCGGGCTCTAAAACTTCCAAAAAAATATCTATATCCGGATGCATATGTTTTTCTGAGCATTCAGTTGCAATCAACCCAACTTCAGCAGTTCCGTAACCCTGATATGCCTGCACTCCGTATTTTGATGCAAAGAGCTCCCTGTCTTTTTCAGTCATTTTTTCTGCAATCAGATAGGCTTTCTTCAGCCGGCTCTTATTTCCAAGGTGTTTTAATATATTAAACAAAAATGTTCTCGTACCGGTAAAAGCGGTTGCACCGGTTTTCTCAATTATTTCCGCAGCTTTTTGAGATTCTGAAGGGCCTGCAGGGATAACGGCCGCACCTAGATACCTGGCCGCTTCGTCAAACATATCCCCGGCCGGTGACATATTATAGGAAAATGCATTAAAAACGATATCGTTTTTATTAAAATCAGCTTTTGAGAGAGCCTTATAAAATCTGTAATGACTAAATTCAGCAACTTTAGAATTAAAAATCGGTCCCGGTGAGAGATATATCTTACTAACGATTTCCATGTCCACTAATCCGGCAAAAGGAGGATTTTGCTGCTGCATATGTGATAACTCGAATTTGGTGAGAGGTTTTATACTGCAAAAATCCTCATATGAGCTAATAGGGCCGTCCTTCAACCCTCTTTTCTTCAAAAACTTTATTATTTCAGGGTTTTCAATGCCGTCATTCAGAAAAGACAATAATTTTCTCAAATTTCCTAAGAAAGCCATCTTTTACGTCTCCTGTAGTGTTTTACATCTCTGAAACGCTTTCTTCCGGCTCCGGAGCCAAGATAAAATTCTTTTACATCTTCATTTTTGACAAGTTCTTCCGATGTACCTTCAAGAACTATTTTACCGTTCTCCATAATATAACCATAGTCGGATACGGCTAAAGCCATATTTGCATTTTGCTCCACCAGAAGTATGGAAGCATTCTCCTTTTCACGTAATGTTTTAATAATGTTGAAAATCTCTTTAACAAGCAGCGGACTCAAACCGAGTGAAGGCTCATCCATTAATATCAGCTTAGGCTCAGCCATGAGCGCTCTGCCTATGGCAAGCATCTGCTGTTCACCGCCGCTCATATAACCGGCTAACTGTGTTCTTCTCTCTTTTAATCTCGGGAAATATGTATATACCTTATCAATATAATCTTTTACTTTGGCTGAAGGGCTCGTGTAAGCTCCGGCAATGAGGTTTTCCTCCACATTAAGATCTTTAAAAACCCTGCGCCCCTCCATTATTTGAAAAATCCCTTTTTTAACAATCTCGGCGGCGTCCTTGTTGTCAATCCTGTCCCCCATGAAAACAATTTCACCGTCAGTTACTCTTCCATCCTCTGAATCGAGAAGACCGGACACAGCCTTAAGTGTTGTAGTCTTGCCGGCACCGTTAGAGCCCAACAGACAAACAACAGAGCCCTCCCTCACATTCAGGGAGAGCCCTTTTAAAACAAGTATTACATCATTGTAGACTACTTCGATATTATTAACGTTTAACATCAATCCGCCGATATGTAGTCTGAAACCGATTTAATTTCGCCATTTTGAATCTGATAAAGCTTAAGGGCGGTGACACCCTTATGGCTGTCTTTACTGAAACTGACAGGCGCTGTCAGCCCCATGGTTGAAAAATTCTTCATTGATTCAAGTGCAGCCTTTATATTTTCTCCTGTTAACTCCCCTTCTGTCTTCTCAAGTGCAGAAAGAAGAACATACATTGAGGAAAAACCCTGAACATAATTCACAGCTCTGTATTTAACATCCGGGTGATATTTGGCATTAAGCTCATGAAGAAATTTTATACCTTCCACATCTGTCTGATTCCACATTGCAAAAGAGTTTGTTCCATAAAAGCCATTGGCTGCCTCTCCTGCCAGTTCGATAAGTGTTTTTCCGAAAGTCCAGTTAAGTCCTATAAATTTTGTATCGAGATCCAGCTTCTGAGCATCCTTTAATATGGTTGAGGTAGCCATATATGTTTCCTGAATCAAAGCATAAGCCGGATTTTTCTTCTGCATATTCAAAAGCTGACTTGTGGCATCCAGAGCCTTCAGGCCTACAATTTCCGTATCAACAACATCCACGCCTATCTTTTTTGCATAATTTTCTGCATCCGGAAAAAATGGTGATCGGCCGAAACCTGAGTCATTATAGATAAAAGCAGCAGTGTCTTCCTCGCTGTTTTCCTTTATATATTTCAGAGCAATTCTGGCCTGATCTGAATATGTGGCACCCACGAGAAAATTGTAAGGTGCTTTATCAGGATCTGTCAAATGTTCAGAATAGGAAGCTGAAAAATAGGGTATTTTATCCCTGCTGACAAATTTAGTCAAAGCTTCGGTGTCACCCGTTCCCCAGCCGTGCACAGCTACAACGTCCTGCCTCATAAAATTCTTATAAGCCGCTATCGCCTGCGGTATTTTATAGGCATAATCCACACCTAAAAGCTCAATCTGCCTTCCATCGATCCCGTTTTTCTCCTCATTGAACCATCGCACACAGTCTCTGACACCTTCAGCGTAAGGCTTCCCTACATCAGCAGTTCCTCCGGTTAAATCAAAAAGTGCACCAATTTTAATCGGTTCAGCAAATACAGCTCCGCTGAAAATAGCTAACATTACAATTACCAGTAACAATCTTTTCATTTTGCATCCTCCATATTACTTTTTATTTATATAACCTGCAGGAGCAGTCCTGCAAACCCAGTCTTAATGGGAATAAGGCCATAGTTTCCAGTAAGCCTTTATCAGATTCCATCTTTTTGCCAGCCCTTCCGGCTCCAGAAGCAGAAACAGTATTATCACGATACCAAATGCACCCTCCCTGATTGCTGCAAAAGCACTGGTTACCGCCGGATAGATTTGAGACAGATTATCGGCTGCAAATCTTAAAAATTCAGGAAGTAAGGTTATAAAAACCGCTCCGAAAATACTGCCCAGCAAACTTCCCAGTCCACCTATAATAACCATTGAAAGATACTGGATTGAAACCCCTATGGTAAAATGCTCGGGAGTAATTATCGTAAGATAAAAAAGCCACAATGCCCCTGCAACCCCTGCATAAAAGGAGCTGATTCCAAAAGAAATGATTTTGTATTTAAAAACATTTACTCCCATGGCTTCCGCAGCGATATAATTATCTCTGATACTGAGAAAAATCCTTCCCGTTTTTGTTCTGATAAGGTTCTTAGCGGCCAAAAGCATTATTATTGTAAAGATCAACCCCACAAAATAAAAACTGAAATCACTGTTTATACTTACTCCGAAAACTGAAGGAAAATTCACAAAAGCTCCTGAAACCCCACCGGTTATAAATTCCGCCCTCACAAAGAAAAACTGGAGGATAAATTGGGCTGCCAGTGTCGCTATTGAAAGATACAAACCTTTCAGCCTCAAAGAAGGAATACCGAAAAACATTCCCACAGCTGCAGTAACAAGTCCTGCAAGAGGTATTACAATCAGAAAATTCAAATCAGTATTGTTAAAAATATACGCAGCTGCATAAGCACCCACTCCGATGAAAGCACCGTGACCAAGGGATATAAGACCGGTAAAACCCGTTAGTATGTTGAGGCCGGCTGCGCCTATAATGGCAATAAAAATGGTATTACAAAGATAAAGGTAATAGGTATTTGCAAAAAAAGGAAAAATAAAAGTCAGCACTATAAAAGAATAAATCATAATCAGCGAAAATTTCGTTTGAAAGATTGCCGCATCTTTTATATAGCTGGTTTTAAAATTCCCACAATTTGTATAATTCATACTTTCTCCACGTCAGCCGTACCAAATAAACCGTAAGGTCTGATCATCATCACGAGAATCATCACCACAAAAGGAAAAACGTCCTTCGCACCGCCGCCTATCAACGGATCTATATAACCACCCGCAAGATTTTCCAGCACTCCGATTATGAGCCCGGCAATAATTGCGCCGCCTATGCTGTCCAGCCCGCCCAAAATAACAACGGGGAATACCATAAGTCCGAAATGTGACAGACTTGTGTTAATCCCGTTAATATTACCGAGAAAAACACCGCCTACAGTGGAAACAATTGCTGCAATCGCCCAGGAAAGAGCAAAAATCCTTTTCACATTTATGCCCATGGAAAGTGCAGCCTGCTGATCACTTGCAACAGCTCTCATGGCCACTCCAACCCTTGTTTTTTTAAAAAAAACTGTAAACAAAAGGAGAAAAACCGCTACAGCAACAATTGAAGCCAGATATACATAACTTATTTGTAAATCCATCACAGCTATGGGCTCTTCCGGAAAAATCTGTGGAAATGTCCGGGTACTTGTTCCCCAAAAAAGCTGAACCACTGATTTCAATACTGATGATAAACCTATTGTAAGCATAATGATTGATATAATTGGTTCGCCTATCATTTTTCTTAAAAATATTTTTTCTATCAGAAATCCGAAAAAAAACATAAAAATAAGGGTTAATAAAAAAGAAAAAATAAAAGGAACTTTATAGCCAACGGTAAATTGAAGGCAGATATACGCCCCCACCAGCAGTAATTCCCCCTGAGCAAAATTGACAACACCGGTGGCTTTATAGATTAAGGTAAAACCGAGGGCAAGAAGTGAATATATACTGCCTATCACAATTCCAGTAATTACAAGTTGAAGAAAAAAATCCATCATTTCACCATATTGTAAATTTTCATCGTGGTATGTATACGCTTTTCCCTTTCGTCCTGAAGCCTGATCACGGCATCAATGGTAATTTCATTCTTTTCACCGTATAAGGCTTCCACGATTTCCCTGTATCTCTCCTCCACAAACCCCCTTCTGACCTTTCTCGTTCTTGTCAGCTCCCCGTCGTCGGCATCCAGCTCTTTGTAAAGAAGGACAAAGCGTTTTATTTTCATATTATCTTTCAACTGGCGGTTCACCTCCGCCACTTCTTTCGCAATAAGTTCGTAAACCTCATTTTTCGAGGAGAGATCAGTATAGGTCGTATATGAAATTTTATTTTCCTCAGCCCATTTACTGACTATATCCATGTCAATATTTATAATCATTGCTATAAAGTCGCGGTTGTTGCCGAAAGTCACGGCTTCCTTTACATAAGGGCTGAATTTTATTTTATTTTCCAGAAACTGAGGAGAAAACATCGTTCCGTCATTCAGGTGCATTATATCTTTTTTTCTGTCCAGAACCACAAGCTTGCCGTTCTCATCAAAATACCCTGCATCCCCGGAATAAAGCCATCCGTCTTTAAGTGTCTCATCGGTGGCTTTTTGATCCTTGTAATACCCTGCAAAGACTGCATCACTTCTTGATATAATCTCACCGTCTTCCAGGATTTTTATTTCCGTTCCTTCTATAGGTTTGCCAACAGAGGTAAAATCAACATCATCCTGTCTGTGTATGCACGAAATACCTGAAATTTCAGTCTGACCGTAAATCTGCTTCAGGTTAATCCCAAGTGCATGAAAAAATTTGAACGTATCCGGCCCCAATGCAGCCCCGCCTGTTATTGCGCTTCTTAAAAAAGAAAAACCCATCCGCTCCTTCAATTTTCTGAAAACAGCCAGGTAAGCAAGCCTGTATTTGATTTTTAACCAAACCGGTGGCTCCACCCTGTCAAATCTACACTCGGCGTATTTATAGCCTACTGGAAGGCATTTATTGTACACAAAACGTTTAAACCTGCTTGTATCCATTATTTTAACCTGAACATTTGAAGCAAGGTTTTCCCACACCCTTGGCGGAGAAAATATCAGGTTCGGGCCTATCTCTTTCATATCATTCTGGACTGTATCATGGCTTTCAGGAAAGTTTACCTTGAATCCAAAAATTAAAGCACTTGCAACACACATCATCTGCTCACCTATCCATGGAAGCGGGAGAAATGAAACAAATTCGTCATCTTCTTGCTTGGGGTCTGCTTTACCCAGACTGCGGGACATGAAAATCATATTTTTGTGGGTAAGCATAGCTAGTTTCGGAAAGCCTGTGGTGCCTGAAGTGGTACACATAACAGCCACATCATTTTCATCTATTTCGTTTATTTTTGACTCGCAATACTTCTCGAATCCGCCCTCTTTAAAATATCCATTGTTAAAAATATCAGCGTAATACACCAGAGATGGGTCACTATATTGATACATTCCTTTGTCATCGTAATATATGACACACTTAATATCATTCCCCTCTTCGCTTTCCTCCAGAATATCCAGGATTTTATCCACCTGCTCCTGGTCTTCTGCAATCACAATTTTAACTTCCGCTTTTTGCAGAATATATTTAACCTCTGAAATTACCGAATCCTGATAAATCCCGATCGGTATAACACCGAGAAGCTGTGCTGCCATCTCACACACTACCCACTCAGGTTTATTATCCCCAACCACTGCAATGGTATCGCCTTTTTTTAGCCCCTGTTCTTCAAAAAAAACGGCAATCACACATACATTTTTCAAATAATCCGACCATGTGAAACTTTGCCAAATACCCAGATCTTTCTCCCTGAAGGCTGTTTTATCAGGATTTTTCTTAAAATTACTATAGAGATATGCAGGGAGAGTATTTAAATCCATTTTTCCTCACCCAGATATGCGGAAAGCACCCTCTCGTCATTAGCCACATCAGAAGGCAGACCTTCGCAAATTTTTTCTCCGAAATCTATAGCCAGTATTCTTGAAGAAATATCCATAACGACATTCATATCGTGTTCAATCAATACTATTGTAGTGTCTCTTTCTTCGTTAATATCAATAATATACCTTGCCATGTCCTCGGTTTCTTCCGTGTTCATGCCGGCCATAGGCTCATCCAGAAGCAGCAGTTCCGGCTCCAGTGCCAAAGCTCTGGCAAGCTCAACCCTTTTCTGAAGACCGTAAGAAAGTTCAAAAACATGTTTCTTCCTGATTCCTGACAGATCCAGAAAGTCAATTATCTCTTCAACTTTTTCCCTGTGTCTGACTTCCTCTTTTAAAGGTTTGCCAAAATAAAAAATTGAAGAAAATATCCCGTAATTCATCAGGCTGTGGCGGGAAAGCATCAGATTATCCAAAACAGTCATCCCTTTGAACAGCTCGAGATTTTGGAATGTTCTGACCACACCTTTTGCAGGCCTTTTATAAACAGGCATTTTTGTGATATCAGCCCCTTTTAGAAAAATGCTCCCTCTTTCCGGAAAGTATATACCTGTGATTGTATTTAAAATACTTGTCTTGCCGGCACCATTGGGGCCTATTATTGAAAAGACATCACCTTTGTTTACATTAAACGACACACCGGCTACGGCCATTATACCGCCGAAGCTCAGATAGATATTCTTAACTGTAAGTAAACTTTCTTTATTCATCATTATATAACCTTGTTATAATTAAGTACTTTTATAGTAACTCATGAGTTAAAAGTCAACTAATATTTTCAGTCAAATTGAAAATAGTTTAATAATTTCAAAACAAATTCTCATTTATCTCTTAACACTTAAAACTTAACGCTTAGCACTAATAATCACGGTTTTATTATTTGACAATTAACAACTTTAACTTATTATTAGTTTCACATTATCATCGGAGGCATAATATGCTTGAAAATAAACTAAAAAATGAATACAGCCTTTATCTGCTTGAACATAAAGGCAACCCTGTTGCCTGGCAGCCCTTTACCTACCAAATTACTGAAACTGCCAAGAAGGAGAACAAACCGATATTACTGAGTATTGGCTATTCCTCATGTCATTGGTGCCATGTAATGGCGGATGAATCATTCAGTGACAATGAAACT
Organism: Flexistipes sp.; assembly: GCF_036172515.1. Taxonomy (NCBI): domain Bacteria; kingdom Pseudomonadati; phylum Deferribacterota; class Deferribacteres; order Deferribacterales; family Flexistipitaceae; genus Flexistipes; species Flexistipes sp. The sequence goes on along the minus strand of NZ_JAXKVW010000011.1, from coordinate 15,671 downwards.
GCGGAATTTATTAATGAAAACTTTATCCCTGTTAAAATTGACCGAGAAGAATATCCGGATATTGATAAAAAGTATCAGTTTTTTCTGCAAATAATCAGACAGATGGGCGGATGGCCGCTGACTGTATTTACGGACCCCGATTTGACTCCCTTTTACGGGGGAACATATTTCCCCAAAAATGAAATACAGGGAATTCCTGCCTTTCTAAATGTACTTAAGGCCGTATCGGAGTTGTACAAAAATAACGATTCAAAACTGGATAAGATCAGGGGAAATTACCGAAATTTTATTAAACGATTTAATCAAATCGATTCAGACTTCAATGATTTCCAAAATTATACAAAAGAAAAGGAAATAAGCAGTTTTATGGATCAGGCCGACAGGCAACAGGGAGGATTGAAGGGGAACAGTAAGTTCCCTAATATTCCCGTTATGAATTATCTGCTTTCTTTTGCTGAAAATGATGAAAACATAATGAAATTTCTAAAAAAGACCGCTGATCAATTGTGCAGATCAGGGATATTCGATCACATCAACGGCGGTTTTTACAGGTACTGCGTGGACTCATCCTGGAACACGCCGCATTTCGAGAAAATGCTTTACGATAATGCCCTCAATGCCGAATTTTTGACAAAACTTTATGATGTTACAAAAGATCCGCTTTATCTGCACATTGCACGTAAGGCGGCTGATTTTATCCTGGAATATTTCTCCACTGATTTCGGTCTGGCTGCATCCATGAATGCTGATTCACCTGATGAAAACAATAATCTGGTGGAAGGATATTACTATAAAATTTTTGAAAACGACATCCCGGCAAATTTCAGTGAAAATGAAAAACAGCTTATACATAACCATATTGTGTTTAAAGAAAATGTTCTCAACCTGCAGGACATAGACTATGAAAAATACGTTAAAATCGAGCCCGTCTTTGAAAAAATACAGAACAGCATAAATAAAGAAAAGCCTGTTCTTGACACAAAAGTAATAATTTCATGGAACATGCTTTTTGTTAACACACTTCTTACATTATCAGAAATGACCAATGATGAATATTATTTCCAGATGGCAGTGAATTTATACAACAAAGTCAAAAATTATCTGATCAATGACGACGGCAGCTTATTTCGTATAAAGTATCATAAAGACCTTGCTTTTAATCACAGAACGCTGGAAGATTACGCCTATACTATTGATACAACGATGAGAATGTTTGAAATGACAAAAGACAGGGTTATGCTGGATTTTGCGGTAAAACTCACAAAGAAAATGTTTGAAATTTTTCATGAGAACGGAGTCCTTTTTTTCGACACCAATCATGATGTATCGGATACATTTGACGAAGCCGTTCCTTCGGCTTTTGCAGTTGCAATTAAAAACAGTGAGCACCTCTCTGAAATTTCGGATATAAACGGGGATATTGTTGGCAAACTAAAGGATTTCGGTGCTGACAGGGTTTTAAAATTCCCGGCAGGGCACCCTACTCTGCTAAATTATTTCAAATTCGGGGTATAGTATTTCGGTGAGGTAGTGAAATGGTGAAGTGGTGAGGTGGAGAAATAGTGAGATCGTGAAGTAGTGAAATAGTGAGATAGTGAAATAGTAGAGGCTTTTAGGCAGTAAGATTTCATTTTAATGTCCACTTGCATTGGTTTAGAACTTTGAATCCGTCAAAGACGGACTAAACATTGAACCTCTAATACGTCTAATACCCATAGTACCTTTAGCTACCATCACACATATAACTTATTAATACTTTACTTTTTATAAATACTTGGTTAAAAAACGAGAGCTTTGAATATTTCAGGAAGCGCGGCTTCAGCCGTGCCATGTTTGATTTTTAGTTTATGACGGCGGTTAAATTATGCTTATTTTTTTACTGTTTTTAATGACAGGTATCGCTCTCGGATATTTTCTTAACGGGAAACATGTAGACAAAACCCAGAAAATTTTTCTCAATATCAGTATTTTGCTTTTGCTGTTTTTTATGGGGGCAAGCATAGGCAAAGACCCGGAATTATTTGACAAAATTGCCGGTTTCGGGTTTCAGGCACTTGTAATAGCTTCTTCTACAATTTTTTTCAGCATAATAGGGGTATTGATTGTTGTAAGTTTCATAGGTGGGAAAAAATGATAATCCTGATGTTGGCAGCAGTGACGGCAGGCACATTAACAGCTCAATTCTCGATACTTCCCGAATTTATAATAATCGGTACCGATGAAATAACCCGATATATGCTTTATCTGCTCTTACTTCTTATTGGATATGATATAGGAAGAGACAAAAACACAATACGCAAACTGATCAATGCAGACAGGCAGGCTTTTTTCATTCCCTTTGGAACAATAGCCGGGACATTGGCAGGAGGAGCATTTGCCGTTTTATTTATCAATATGAGTATAAAAGATTCCCTGGCTGTTTCAGCAGGGTTCGGCTGGTATTCACTCTCTGCCGTCATCATAGCTGATGCCAAAGGCAGTGATTTGGGATCCGTGGCATTTCTGACAAATGTTTTCAGGGAAATAATAAGTATTATACTTATTCCGGTACTGGCTAAATATGTGAATCCTTATGTAAGTATAGCACCGGGAGGGGCTACTACAATGGACACAACGCTGCCAATCATTGAAAAATATGCCGGTTCTTCAGCAGCGTTTATCGCATTTCTTCACGGATTTATTTTAAGTTCACTTGTGCCTGTACTTGTACCGGTATTTCTCTAAAATGTCCTATTTTTTATCAACAGGCTCTTTGTAATTTTCAGGCACATAGTCGCAAAAAGGCTCTTCAGCCATATAGGAATCCGATACTGCATATGCTCTGGCTCTGCAACCGCCGCATACCCCCAGATATCTGCAGGAGCCGCATTTACCTTCGTAATCTTTAAAGCTCCGTATGTCGTTAAAAAGCTTTGATTTTTCCCAGATTTCCTTGAAAGACTCTTTGAAAACATTGCCGGCTGCCAGAGGAAAATATGAGCACGGGTACACATCACCCATAGCCGTTACAAGGCAGATTTTCTGTGCTGCAATACATCCTTTGCCGCCGCCTGTGGAAAAGCTGAGATTTCTTCTTGTACTGTCTTTGCCCTCTTTTCTGCTGCGCTCATGCCAAATACGGTAATACTGAGGAGCACATGTAGGGCGTACAAGGATATCCTCTTCTTCCCTCTCCATGTCATAGTGCCAGTTAAGAATCTTTTCGTAATCTTCTTTATCTATAAGTTCTTTCATTATTTCTTCACCACGACCAGTAGGCACAATCTGGAACATGTACCAAGCTGTTGCACCTATTTTTTTGGCGAGATCTTTTACATTCGGGATATCTTCCTGATTTCTCTTGGTAAAAGAGGAATTTATAATAAACTTAATGTCATGTTTCCTGAAATATTCGGCAGCTCTCATCACACCGTCAAAAGCACCAACCTGGCCTCTGAAATCATCATGGATTTCTCTGGTGGAACCATCCAGACTTAAAGCAACAATTCTGATGCCTGATGAGTTGATTTTTTCACAAACTTCATCGTCCACAAGAACACCGTTGGTGGCCATACACATACGAAAACCTTTTTCCGTGCCGTATTCCGCTATATCAAAAACATCCTTTCTCATTAACGGCTCACCGCCGGAAAGAACAATAACAGGTGAAGCAAATTCGGCAATTTCATCCAGAAAAGCTTTTGCTTTATCTAAAGTAAACAAACCTTCAGATGAATCAATTTCTGAGGCTGATCTGCAATGCACACAGCTGAGATTGCACTTTTCCGTCAGTTCCCATGCCATCCATTTGAGTTCCCATTTTTCTGACATTCACTACCTCTTTTTATTTTATTTACTCAAGTTTCGCACTTGCACTTATTACACGTCTTTGCGAGGAGTGATAACGACGAAGCAATCTCTCTTTTTATATTATTTTGAGATTGCCACAACCCTGTTTCACAGGGTTTCGCAATGACACAGAGAAGTGCGAAACTTGAGTTATTTAGAAGAAATATACATTATTTGAATCATTTTTAAAGTAAAAAGTTCAATCAAAACCTTTACCTTTATCTTTGCCTTTGCCTTTACCTTTGCCTCTACTTCTCTACCACTTACGCATCACTTTTTTTGATTCTGACGAATACATTCACTGCATACGTTGGCTTCTGGACTGGCTCTTAGTCTGTTAATCTCTATTTCCTCACCACACGCTTTACACTCTCCGAAATGCGGAGAATCAATCTTACCCAATGTGTCTTTAAGTCTGATTAGTCTTTTACGCTTATTACTCAAGGTTGCATTATTTATGTTCTGTGCCTGCATGGCCTCCATTCTGCTCAGTCTTCCTATTGCATTATCCGGAGCTACTGTCTGATCATTCTCATTAAGTTCTGCAATTTCCTGTTCAAGTTCTTGAATAAGCGAAATAACCTGTTTTTTTATTTCTTCTTTCTTATTTTTTCCCATTTTCACTCCAAATCTAATAATTACTCAAACAACAATCTCCCCAAATCCTCTATTGCCTTATCTGCCACAACTGCCAAAAGGCCTACACACAAGCTTCCTTGTAAAACATAATAGAAATTCTCATTAATCAATCCGGATATTATAGGAGCCCCTAACCCGCCTGCACCGATTGTAGCACCTATTGTGGCTGTTCCGATGTTTATAATAACAGAGGTTCTTATACCGGCCAATATAATTTTCGAGGCAAGAGGAAGTTCCACTTTAGCCAATATCTGAACGCCGGTCATTCCCATCCCTTTTGCTGCTTCTTTTACATCTTTTGGCACCGACTCAATTCCGGCAATAGTATTTCTGACAATAGGGAAAAAACCGTACAGAATCAATGCTATTATTGTGGGTTTGAATCCGAATCCGACCACAGGCACAGCCAGAGCAAGAACTGCCACAGGCGGAAATGTTTGGCCCACTGAAGCCAGGGAATTAACCGCAGGCAGAAGATCAGACCAGAATTTTCTGGTCACAAGAACACCGGTAAAAACCCCCGCAATCACGGAAAATCCAGCCGAAACGAAAACCATATATAAATGCTCTATCGTCAGCCCCAAAGCGTCCGATCGGGTGTACAAAAATTCCTCAAAACCTTCCCTGTTGCCGTAAGTATAGAAAACTAAAGTTAGAGTAAAGATAACAGCTATAAACATAAGTAAAGGTTGAAACATTTTAAGTTTAGCTATTTTTTTCATTGCCCACTATATCCGACAGCCTGATTTCCCCGATTAATTTACCGTTATCCACCACCGGCAGTGTTACAACATTTTCACTCATCATCACCGACAAAGCGTCCTTTAGTGAACAATCCGGTGAGACCTGAAAATTTTCTATATCCTTTACGACAAGATTTTCAATATGCTCAGTAAAACCAATACTGTCGTCATTGTTCAACCATCCCTTTAAGTTACCGTCATCATCCACAACCCAGACAAAAATTTCTTTTTCTACCTTCCTTTTAATAAATTCAGACGAATCAGAAAATTTTACACTTTTATAAGGTTTTATAAAGTCCTCAACATACAGACGTGTAAGTTTTTTCAATGCCCTGTCAAAACCGACAAATTTTTTAATAAATTCATTCTCTTTATTGTTCAGAATAGATTCCGGCCTGTCGTATGCCAGAAGCCTACCTTCATTCATCACTGCAATTCTGTCTGCAAGTTTTACCGCTTCATCTATATCATGGGTAACAAACACAATCGTCTTCTGCACTTTCTTTTGCAAACGCAGAATTTCATTTTGCAAACTCGATTTTGTAATAGGATCAAGAGCACCAAAAGGTTCATCCATCAGTACAATATCTGGATTTGCTGCCAAAGCGCGGGCAACACCGACACGCTGAGCCTGCCCTCCTGAAAGTTCCGAAGGGTGTTTTTTAAGAAACTGGCTCTCCTGCATTCCCATAAGATCCATGAGTTCGGATACTCGTTGGCCAATTCTGTTTTTATCCCATTTCAGCAGCTTAGGAACAACTGAAATATTTTCTTTAACAGATAAATGAGGAAAAAGACCTATATTCTGAATAACATAACCAATCCTTCTGCGCAGAATCTCAGGTTTGAAATCTCTCACATCTTTTCCATCTATTCTTACAGCCCCTTCCGTGGGCTCAACAAGTCTGTTTATCATCTTCAGTGTTGTTGATTTCCCGCATCCGGAAGGGCCAATCAATACACAGATTTCTCCTTTCTTAACCTCAAAGGAAAGGTTTTTTACCACATTATTCTCTTCGTAAGCTTTTGAAACATTCTCAAATTTTATCATAAGCCGTCTTCTTTTTTGTATAATCCGCCAATATCTGCATAACTGAATCGGTAAGCACAGCAATTATAATTGTGGGAATTGCACCCAGCAGTATCAAATCAGGAGCAGCCTGCCCAAGCCCCTGAAAGATAAAAACACCGAGACCGCCTGCGCCTATAAGAGCGGCAACGGCAGTATTACCAACCGACTGAACCAGAGCAACCCTTATTCCGTTTAAAATAACGGGCAGACTTAACAGAATTTTTATCCTGAACAGCACTTGGTATCTTGCCATTCCCATCCCTCTGGCAGCTTCCACCACATCTGAAGAAACACTTTTTATTCCGGTGAAAACATTTATAACCACAGGCAGAAGTGAGTACAGATAAAGGGCGATAACAGCCGGAAGCCATCCTATGCCTGAAATGCCAAATTTGCCGAGTACAGGAAACATATTTACGATAAACGCCAGAGGAATCATAAGAAAACCGAACAAAGCGATACTGGGAATGGTCTGCAGAATTCCCAGCACATTAAAAACTTTTTCACTCAGCTTTTCGTTTCGGGTTATAAAAACTGCCAAAGGAAAACCTGTAATTACCGCCAAAACAACAGCTCCATATGCAATTTTAAAGTGATTTAAAACTTCTCCGTAAAAACGATCCTGATTGTAGTAAAATTCAATCAATAAAGACAGTTTATCCGCAAAACCTGCTAAAAGAACAACTGTTAATGGAAGAAAAAATGAAATTGACAGTAAAAATCTGTAAAAAGCACCGCTGAAAAAATTAATATTATAAATGTAAAAAAAGTAGAATGCTCCCAATATGAGCCAGAAACCATAGGAAAGACTGATTCTTGCATAATCATTCTGTGAAGTGACACCGGCGGCGTAATCCCCGGCCTGCCAAAGGAAAAAAGAGAGCATCAGACCGAGGAGCAAAAATGAAAGATTTGTAAATACAAAGGCTCTTTTTCTGGACAGTAAAACAGCAATTAATGCGATAACAACTGCTAAAGTTATTGAAGTGCCGGAAATAACACTATCCAGAGCCAAGGGGCTTCCGCCGGCCAGTCTGTTAGGTTTTTCCACTATGAAGCTGCTGCTTAAAAGCCCCAAAGCAAAAAGCAAAAGAAAAATTATCTCATTTTTATCCAACAATCTGCGGAAAACCAAACCGGCATAAACTTTATTAGTCGATAAATCCATTGGACTTCAGATAATTTTGCGCTACTATTTCAGCAGGAACCCCTCCGATTGCTATCTTTGAATTCATTTTCTGGAGTTTTTCCAGATTTAGCGATTCAAAAACCGGCTTAAGTATCTTCTCTATTTCAGGGTACTTGTTAAGAACTTCCTCTCTGATAATTGGTGCCGGAGCGTACACCGGCTGAACGTTTTTTGTGTCTTCAAGTACCACAAGATTGAGAGCCGCCAAAGCTCCGTCCGTACCGTAAGCCATTGCAAAATTCACACCGCTTGTTTTCCGGGCAGCGGCCTTTTCCGTTTGGGCTGTATTGCCTCCGGATAAAATCAGAAGACTTTCATCCTTAAGCTTAAAACCGTAAGCCTCCATAAAAGCTGGAAGTGCATCTTCCCTTGTGGCAAACTCTTCTGAGCAGGCCAGTTTAACATAGCCTCCGTTGTTAACGTACTCGGCAAAATCTTCCAGTGATTTCAAAGAATGTTTCTCTGCCAACTTTTTCCGAGTGGCTATCGCCCACGTATTGTTTGCATCAGCAGGAGTAAGCCACACAATTTTATTTTTCTTATAATCAAGCCTCTTCACTGTTTCATAGCCTTTTTGGAAATCTTTAAATACACCCTTTTCAAAATTATCGAAGAAAAAAGCTCCGTTTCCGGTATATTCCGGATAAATATCGATTTGTCCTGTTTTTATGGCATTACGCACAATATTTGTAGGACCCAGCTGGATTTTGTTGACAGTGGAAATATCATTTTCTTCAAGCATTAACATAATCATATTGCCTAAGAGTGAACCTTCGGTGTCAATCTTGGAGCCCACAACCACTTTTTCATTAGCAAAACCGGAGCCGGCTAAAAAAATTGTTATAAAAATAATCCCTAAAATCCTTTTCATATTTAAGCCTCCCTGAGCTGATTATCTGTATTCCGGATTTGGATGGTCAAACCTGCAGCCGGCGTCCCATTTGGAACGCTGATTCCCATGTGCAGGAATACCGCCCTTATCTTTCAATATACGTGCCAAATGCATTAAATTCCAGGACATAAAAGTAGTATTTCTGTTAGTAAAATCATTTTCAGGACCGCCTGAGCCTTCATCCAGATAAGAGGGGCCCGGACCGGCCTCTCCAAGCCATGCCGCATCAGATTGCGGAGGAATAAGACAGCCTAAGTGCTGAAGGGAATACATAATATTCATTGCGCAGTGTTTTGCCCCGTCTTCGTTTCCCGTTATAATACAGCCTCCGACTTTGCCGTAATATGCATATTGTCCTTCCTCATTAAGATCTCCTGAAGAGGAGTAAAGCCTTTCTATAACCTTTGTGCATACTGACGACTTATCCCCCAGCCAGATTGGAGTTCCTATGACAATAATATCTGCCTTTTTTACTTTTTCATAAATACCCGGCCATTCATCCTCAGCCCATCCATACTCTTTCATGTCCGGATAAACACCATAAGCTATATTATAATCCACCGGTCTGAGCATTTCCACAGATACTCCATTTTTTTCCATGATAGCTTTGGAAATCTTCATGAGCCCTTCAGTGTGTGACAGTTCAGGTGTTTTCTTAAGGGTACAGTTAAGAAATACCGCATTTAAATCTGAAAAGTTCATATTAATTTCACTCATTTTAAACTCCTTGACAATGTGTTAAAAATATTTGAATAATAACAAACATATATTGAGAGTAACACAAAGGTCAAGATGCATCAAATAAAATACACAAACATAAGGTTAGGCAAATGAAATTATTTACTACTTATTTATTGATTTGGCTCGGAATGATTCCTTTAGCCGTTTTTAATGGAATTATCAGGGAAAAAATTATTGGACGGTTTAGCGGTGAATTAAAATCACACCAATTGTCAACCATTTTGCTGATTATAATCTTCGCTGTTTACACATTGGCTTTAGGATATTTTGCTCCTGTTTTATCCCTTCTTCCTGCTGTAAGCATCGGTCTAATGTGGGCTGTTTTAACAATAACTTTCGAATTTTTATTCGGTCATTTTGTTGCAAAAATACCGTTTTCCAAACTGCTGAACGATTATAATCTGTTCAAAGGAAGAATCTGGATTCTCATACCAATATGGCTCTTCATTCTCCCAATAATTTTATATTATTTTTACAGATGAGTTTCTCACCCATAACCCATAACCCATAACCCATAACCCATAACCCATAACCCATCACCCATAACACATTACGCATCACGCATTACCCATTACCCATCACGGTCTTTAAACCACACATTGACATATTACTTTGTAGCAAATAAATTAGAAAGAGCGAAATTGTTAAACAGATACGCAGAAATTGTTGGCATATAGATAGAAATCTCTGGGCTTCGCTCGGAATGACAACTACCTATTCGTGTCATTTCGACCGGAAGCGAGCACATAAGCATTTATGTGCTCGGTGGAGTGGAGAAATCGCAAAACAAGAAAAGATATAGCAAACTAATATGCAAGTGTGCTTATTGTCAAACATGCGGGACTGAAGTCCCGCTTCCAAAGACAAGGGGGATTTATGAGCAAAAACAACATTACATTGGCTTTTGATGTTTACGGGACACTTATCGATACCCACGGCCTTAAGGTTGAGCTGGAGAAATATGCCGCTGAAAAAGCTGGGGAATTTTCCGAAATGTGGAGGAACAAACAGCTGGAATACTCTTTCAGAAGAGGTTTGATGCAAAATTATAAGACCTTTGCCGAATGCACAAAAGATGCTTTGGAATACACCTGCCGTGCATTAGATATAAATATTGAAGCAAAAGAAAAAGACAATCTTATGAATTTGTACTCAAAACTGCCGCCTTTTAATGACACTTTAAAAGGGCTGAAAAAGGCTTTTGATATGAATTTCCGACTTTTTGCATTTTCAAACGGCAGCAAAGATGCACTGGAAACCCTCTTAACAAATGCAAATATACGAAACTATTTCATCAACCTGATCAGTGTGGATGATCTTAAAACTTTTAAACCCAGCCCTGCCGTCTATGCTCATTTTTTAAGATCGGCCGGAGCATACAACAACGAAGTATGGCTTATATCAAGCAATCCTTTTGACGTAATCGGTGCCGTCTCAGCCGGGATAAAATCCGCATGGGTAAAAAGAAGTGAAAGTGCCGTTTTCGATCCATGGGAGATTGAACCCACAATTACGGTAGCAAATCTGGAAGAATTGGTTGATAAACTTCAATAATTTTCTTTCAGACCGGCTGCTTCCAAGAGTTTATCGTTGCTGAAAATTTCATCCAGTTCACCGTCGAATACTATTCTGCCCTCCTGCATTACCACGCCTCTGCTGCAAACCGCCCTTGAAAACTTCAGATTGTGAGAGGAAATGATTTTAGTATGGCTGAACTGTCTTAAAATTGAAACCAAACCTCCGATTCCCTTAGGATCAATTTCCGCAGTCGGCTCATCCAAAACCAGGATTTCAGGATTGGAAGCAATTACAGAAGCAATACAGACTTTTCTTTTTTCACCGCCGGAAAGCTTAAACGGATGTTTATCAATCAGCCCGAGTGCATCAACTTTTTCAAGCGACTCCTCCACCACTTTCTTCAGTTCATCTCCGGTGATCCCTATATTACGGGGGCTGAATGCAACATTCTCAAATACACTCGGCATAAACAATTGATTGTCCGTATTCTGAAACACAAGTCCTACTGTAGACCTGATAGTTTTCAGTGTTTTTTTTGTAACAGGCGTGCCGCCGATATTCACAGAACCCTTCACAGGCAGGATAGTCCCGTTCAAATGTTTAATCAGTGTGGACTTACCCGCTCCGTTGGAACCGAGAATGGCAACGGATTCTCCGTGTGAAATATAAAGATTCACATCATCCACAGCTTTTGTCCCGTCCGGATATATATATCCCAGCCCATTAATTTCTATAAAGTGATGACTCATTTTACACAAACCTCACAATAATAACGTACAATAATGAACAAAAACCGAAGAAAATATCGGTGATATTTATTTTATTATCAAATTTAAAATTTTTTATTTCAAACCCTCTGGAAAGCATAGCATTATAAACTTCTTCACCCCGCAATACCGATTTTACAAAAAAAGCGGAAATTATCGCTTTCATATTGCGCCAGGAAAACCCAGCACTTTGCAAACCTCTTGAATTAACCGCCTGCAGCGACTGAATGATATCGTAAAGAAAAATAAAAATAAACCTGTACATCACCATAAACTGTATAACAAGAAATTTCGGCACTCTGAAAAATCTCAATGAAGATGCTATATGATTAAATTTGGTACTGGAAACTATCAGCACAGAAACAGTGGTAGTGTTTATAAATTTCAACACAGTGGTAAAAGCTGACACATACCCGCCGTATACCTGGTAACCCGCAATTGTAATAACGGATTTATCATAAACCGGATTAAAAATAACAAGCAGCAGGACAAAGGGACTGAGATATAAAAGCATCTTTAATACACTTGTCACTTTCAAAGGAGCTATTGCTATGAGAAAACATGTAAATGATGTCAGGAGAAGGGAATGAATAACATCGTATTTATTAACGCTGATAGTCAATATAATGAATACTGCAGCAACAATGATTTTTACTGCAGGACTCACTATGTTTAAAGGAAAGTCACTTTCGGCAAGTTCCTCAAATGCAGTTAGATGCTGCAACCTGTCCTGAGCGGTTTTCAATTTTTATTGGCTTTTCTGATTATATATCCAAGTGAGGAGGCCAGAATAATAACAATAACAGCTCCGGCAATTCCTGAAACCGATGTGCCCCACTGACTGGAACTTCCGGCAAATGCATAATCCGGTAGAAATGCGATTTTCTCCTGCAAACTCCCTAAAAAGTTATGAAATTGCCCTGTCATGGAATGAGGTTCGGATGCCCTGCCCATTATATTGTATACAGACCATTCCAAACCGTCCGGTTTTGATGATGCAAACAGAGAAACGACCGCTGCAATTATTAAAGAAACAGAAAGTATACTAAAATACGGTTTAAGCTTTCCCTTCTCACTTTTAAGCTCTGTCTGTAATGAATAACGTTTTATGAACATATATGACCCTACTGTTATGGCCCCTTCAAATACCGCAATAAGCAGATGAATTCCCAGCATCAGCAGCAGCATCTTTGAAAACGGCAGCTCGGCAATACCTGAGATCCCCGTCTGCATCGAGACCATAACTGCACCAAGACAAAGGGATAAAAACGCACCGCTCCATATGGCTGTTTTGCTTTCATTTTTATCAATTATGTTTTTAAACAACGGATAAACTATGTATGAGGGAATAAATGCAAGATTAAAAATATTGCATCCAAGTGCAAGCAGCCCTCCGTCTGCAAAAAACAGTGCCTGAACCAACAAAACCGATGACATTACAAGAAATGATGCGTGACGCCCCAGCAGGAGTGCCAGAAGGAAGCCTCCGGCAAAATGCCCACTTGAGCCGGTTCCCGGTATAGCAAAATTCACCATCTGCAAGGCGAATACAAATGCACCCGCAACCCCCATAAGGGGAATGGTTTTTTCCTCATCAAGGTCTTTTTTCATTTTTGAAGAAGCATAACAGGCAGCAGCACCTGATATCCCCCAAAAAGTAACACCCACCGGCACTGAAAGCAGAGCATCAGCCATATGCATACATCCACCCTCCTTTGTTAATATATTAATTCAAGTTTCGCACTTACACTGTTTTCACGTCTTTGCGAGGAGTGAAAACGACGAAGCAATCTCTCTACTTTTCTTGTTTTGAGATTGCCACAACCCTGTTTACACAGGGTTTCGCAATGACAAAAAGAAGTGCGAAACTTTATATATTAATTTTATCAGCTTTTCTTTTAAATTGTCAACCGATATGCTTTGAAATAGTAGAGGCGCCAGCCGGTATTAGGGGTATTAAAGGTTCAATGCTTTGTCCGCCTTGGGCGGATTCAACGTTCAATATTGAAAGCCCACTCAACCATCTCAACCTAATCAACTTTTTCAACCTCAACCTTTACCTTTACCTCTACCTCACTAATCCACCATTTCACTATAACAGCGTCCCGCTATAGCTGTGGCTCGTTAATAAATAGGAGCATAGCAGTTATAAAACATTGCAATTTTATATATTTTAATCAATATAATATTAATATTTAAATTTTACGGGGGATCTTGCTTATTATCATGAAAAAGTTACTGTTAATCATTCCTGCAATTTTTCTTTTAGCCGCTTGCAACATAGGTTTCAGCACTTATTACAGTTCTTCGGATGCCGATTCGCAGCTTCAATGGTATATTTTTTTCGGAAGTGATTTTGATATAGAAAATACAGAAATAAATTTCAGGGGATACATGGATTACCTGACCCGTATACAAAAAATAGATAAAGAGGACTTTGACCACACAGTTTATATCGACAAACGTACAACCGATATAAATATTGTGGATATAACTTTTAATCCAGGCTCATGCCAAACCTTCAACAACAGCTATATACTCCAGGTGGAAAAAGAAATCTGCGAAAATGGTTTTTGCGACGAATATTCATACAGTGAAACTGTAAACGGTGATTCCCTCTTTCCCTACGGCTGGCCTTGTGAAATAAATTATGAAGATATGAGCGGGCTGGTTTCCTCAAAAGAAAATGATTTAAGAAATTCAGGCTATTACGATGTAAACTGCGAAACCGGAGATTTTGTAACAGAAAACGGCAATTATCTCATCTCAATCGTCTGTTCAATGGAAGACAACAACTATTATAACCGCATTAAATACTTTTACAGCGATAATATCGATTATTTTGACTATTTCAAACCGTTTCCGTGATTAGAACTTTGAATAAGTACCCCGCCTAACCGAGTACATAAATTCTTATGTGCTTGGGGGAGGAAATGGTCTCTCCTACTGGCTTACAAGTTGTTGTCAAAAGAATAATAAGCCGAGAGCTTTGAATAACTATAAAAGGTCATCCCGAACTTGTTTCGGGATCTATGATTATCAACAATTTATGAGACCCTGAACCAAGTTCAGGGTGACAATAAGGCAATTATTCAAAAGTCTCAAGCCTAAAAAGGTTTTGGAAGTGGGGCTTCACGTGTCAGACAGCGGGCTGAGCCCCGCCATGACTACAATGATAGTTTTGCAAAAACTGCTTTGGCAAGCTAACACCGTGCATCCTTTGTTACTTTAACAAATGCAACTTGGTATTACCTGTCAGGTCCAGCAAACATTAAAATGATTTTCATGAATTATAGATTATCCATTCTTACTAAAGACTCTCGTTTAGTTCATTGATAATAACATGTTTTTCTTTACCCACATATTCTGCTACGTTATTAACAATGCTATTCAAAGTACCTATTTTTATTGGTTTATGGTTTGGAATTGTTATTTTATGTTTATGTTGTTTGTATTCTGAAACTAACCTTATATGACTTCCGGTTTGCCTCACTTCTCTATATCCGTATTGTTGCAGGAATGTAATCAAATCTGATGCATTGACATTTTTACGAAGCAACTTCCATTATCTCGTCTTTAACATAATGAAGCCTTATCACTTTTGGAATTTCACTTTCGTCAAAATGGCATTTTACGGCATCTTTTATATTTGTTTTTAATTCTTTCCAACTGTTTCCATCGGTAAAAATGCTTTCTCCTAAACCTCTGGCAGTAAAGCCACCTTCTGGATCATCTTCAATTTGAAAAATCAACTCTTTCATATATTTAATTCTCCTAAAAATTCTTAGTTATAATTTACAGGAAACTATATTTTTTGCAATATTTTGTTTTTTAGTTGGCACTGTTATACAATAAATTATAACTCAAGTTTCGCACTTACACTTATTACACGTCTTTGCGAGGAGTGAAAACGACGAAGCAATCTCTCTACTTTTCTTGTTTTGAGATTGCCACAACCCTGTTTCCACAGGGCTTCGCAATGACAAAACGAAGTGCGAAACTTGAATTATAATTTATCAATTAAAGCATATTTTAACTATTTCAAACCGTTTCCGTGATTAGAGCTTTGACTAAGTATCCCGGTTACTAACCTTTCTTAAGTTCGGGGAGAGAACAAGATGGGGGAAAGTCCGGTCGAATAAACACTTATTTCAACCATCTAACTCGTCACGTATTCTGGCAAACTCTTTTTCCAACGCCATAAACGCTTCCGCCACATCAGGATCAAAATGCGTACCGGTATCTTTTTGAATAATCTCCACCGTTTTTTCATGGGGGAAAG